>NZ_JBFAOF010000061.1:0-16968 GCF_040675125.1 Spirillospora sp. NPDC049652
CGGGCGATGGCGGCGCGGCTGCGCGCCTGGCGCCGCCCGGCGACCGCCGCGCCCGGCTCGCACGCCGCGCACGGGGGACTGCCCGCGACCTCGCCCGCCGCCGTCCGGTCCGTCGAGCGCGCCCCGGCGGACCGGTTCGAACGCGCCTTCCTCAACCTGCTCATCGCCCACCAGGACGACGCCGTCCAGCTGGCCCGGATGGAGACCGCCCACGGCGAGAACGCCTGGGCGCGGTCGCTCGCCGCGACCATCGACCGCTCACGCTCGGCGGAGATCGCCACGATGCTGGCGCTCCTCGACCCCCCGAAGTAGGTGACGGCCCATGCGCCGACTGCTCGCCGCCCTGATCGCCGTGCTCGTCTCGGCCGCGCTCGCCGCCCCGGCGCACGCGGCGGACGGACGCCTGACCGCCGCGTTCACCCTGTCCGGGACGACCGGGAAGTACGTCGTCTCCAACCCCGGCACGACCGCCGTGTCCGGCTGGACGCTGGTGTTCCAGCTGCCCGCCGGGGTGACCGCGTCCAACCCGCAGAACGCGACGATCACCCAGAACGGCACGAAGGTCACCCTGAAGCCCGCCTTCTACATCGACACCGTCCAGCCCGGGAAGAGCACCGACCCCTACAGCCCGACGTTCAGCCTCAGCCAGGCCGTCCAGCCGACGTCGTGCCTGCTCAACGGCGCGAACTGCGACGGGACGGGCACCCCGCCGCCGACCCTGACGGGGGTCACCGCCGACTACACGGTCAGCGGCTCGACCGGCACGTTCGTCATCGCCAACCACGGCACGACGGCCGTGACCGGCTGGACGGTCGTGTTCACGCTCCCGTCCGGAGTCACGGCGGGCAACGCGAGCAACGGGTCGATCAGCCAGACCGGGAACACCGTCACGCTCACCCCGGCGTACTACAACACGACGATCGCGGCGGGGAGGACGACCGACCCCTACAGCCCGACGTTCACGCTCAGCTCGGCCGGCGCGGAACCCACGTCCTGCCGCGTCAACGACGCCAACTGCGACGGCACCCCGGACACGCCGCCGTCCGCGCCGACCGGCCTGAAGGTCGTCGTGAAGACCACCAAGTCCGTCACGCTCGGCTGGGACGCGGCGAAGGCCGGGAGCCTCCCGGTCACCGCCTACGACGTCTACAACGGCTCCACGGTCGCGGCCACCGTCTCCGGGACGACCGCGACGGTCAACGGCCTCACCCCCAACACCGCCTACTCGTTCACCGTGAAGGCCAAGGACCGCAAGGGCACCGCGTCCCCGGCCAGCGCGGCCGTATCGGTCACCACCAACAACCCGTCGGACGACACGACCCCGCCGTCCGTCCCGGGGAACCTGCGCAGCACCGGCAAGGACTCCAGCAGCGTCAAGCTCGCCTGGGACGCCGCCACCGACAACTCCGGCGTCGCCAACTACGACGTGCTGGTGAACGGCAAGGCCGCCACGACCGTGACCGGGACGAGCGCGACCGTCACCGGCCTCTCGCCGTCCACGTCGTACTCGTTCACCGTGCTCGCGCGCGACCAGTACGACAACGTGTCCGCGCAGAGCGCGCCGCTCAAGGTCACCACCGATGACGTGGTCAGCGGGTACGCCCGCGTCGGCTACTTCGTCCAGTGGGGCATCTACGGCCGCCAGTACTTCGTGAAGAACCTGGAGTCGACCGGCAACGCCGCCAAGCTGACGCACATCAACTACGCGTTCGGCAACATCGACCCGACCAACCTCACCTGCCTCGAAGGCGTCACCAAGGGCACCTCGTCCGACCCCGAGGACCCGAGCCAGGGCGACGGCGCGGGCGACGCCGACGCCGACTACGCGCGGCCGATGTCGGCGGCGCAGTCGGTGGACGGCCAGGCCGACACCGGCTACGAGCCGCTGCGCGGCAACTTCAACCAGCTGAGGAAGCTCAAGGCCAAGCACCCCAACCTCAAGATCCTGATGTCGATCGGCGGCTGGACCTACTCCAAGTACTTCTCCGACGCCGCCGCGACCGACGCGTCCCGCAAGAAGTTCGTCGCGTCCTGCATCGACACCTACATCAAGGGCAACCTGCCGTCCTACAACGGCGCGGGCGGCCCCGGAACCGCCGCCGGGATCTTCGACGGCATCGACGTCGACTGGGAGTGGCCGGGCGCGGAGGGCCACCCGGGCAACCACGTCGGCGCCAACGACAAGGCCAACCTGACCCTGCTGCTCGCCGAGTTCCGCACCCAGCTGGACGCGCTCGGACAGCAGAGCGGCAAGCGGTACCTGCTCACCGCGTTCACGCCCGCCGACCCCGCGAAGATCAGCGCCGGCTGGGACCTGGCCGGGACGGCCAGGTCGCTCGACATCTTCAACGTCCAGGGCTACGACTTCCACGGCTCGGGCAGCGACAACTCCTGGGAGCCGAACCGGACCGGCCACCAGGCCAACCTGTACACCGACACCGACGACCCCTACTCGTTCCACTTCAGCGTCGAGAACGCCGTCAACGCCTACCTCACCGCCGGCGTGAACCCCCGCAAGCTCACCATCGGCCTCGCCTACTACGGGCGCGGCTGGCAGGGCGTCACGGACGGCGGCGTCCACGGCGACTGGCAGGCCGCGCAGGGCGCCGCGCCAGGACAGTTCGCGGAGGAGGCCGGGACGCGCGGCTACGGCAACCTGATCTCCAGCGTCCCGAACTGCACCGTCTACCACGACGAGCAGGCGGTCGCGACGTCCTGCTACACCGGCGCCGGCGGTCAGTGGTGGTCGTTCGACGACGCGTGGTCGATCGGCAAGAAGACCGCCTGGCTGAAGAGCAAGGGCCTGCTCGGCGCGATGATCTGGGAGATGTCCGGTGACACCGGCACCCTGACCACCGCGCTCGACACCGGCCTGAACCAGCCCGCCCTCAAGCGGACCGCCCAGAAGTAACGCCCTCCGGAGTTCCCGCCCGGCCGTCATGTCCCTGCGGCCGGGCGGGCCCCTTTCCGGGGGCGGTCAGACGAGGGCCGCGCAGGACTTCTCGTCGGGCAGCAGTGGCCGGATCTGGACGCTGAAGACCTGCCCGCCGCTGCTGAAGGACGCGCCTAGCGGTGTCTGGGCGGCGAGCTTCCGGACGCGCGTGGCGTTCGCTCCGCTGTAGACCGTGCAGAAACTGCCCTGACGGAGCTTCGTGCCCTTGCCGAGCGGCGAGAGCGGCCACGCGACCGTGCCGGACGGCGCAGGTGTGTCGCCGTTGGGAAACGCGCTGACCGCGACGCGCTCGGGCAGGTAGACGTCCGGCGGAGACTGCTGGTCGCCCGCGGGCCACTGGTCGGGCTGGAGCTTCTTCCACACCGCCGTCGCCGGGACGTGGTGCTGCTCGGGCATGACGACGTCGGTCTGTGCCGAGTACATCCAGATCTTCAGCACCATCGCGTCGGCGATCCGCTCGTCCGACCCGATCTTCCGGGACCGTTCGAGGCCCGCCTTCCTCGCCTCGGCGACGAGCTGCTGAAACACCGGCTGCTTCAGGTGGTACCGCTGGAGCTGCGCCTTCGGGCCCTTGCCGGGGACGATCGCCGTGCCGTCCGCGTAGAGGGAGAAGTCGGGGACCGTCCAGGGGCCGCCGCGTCCGGCCATGCCGCCCGTCATCCGCCACCGCAGGACCAGTCCGTCGCCACCCTGCCCCGCGGGCGGCCTGGTCTCGGCAGGGAGGTCGGGCACGGTGCTCACCTTGTTTCCGCAGCCGGTGAGGACGGTGGCGCCCGCCAGGACGGCCGTCGCTCCCACCAGGATCGCCTTCACAGTGCGGGTCGTCATACCCGCCGTTCGTACGGAGGGAACCGCCATGCGGGTTGGACGCGCCGCCGCCCGCCCCGGTTCCGTCCGTTCGCGGCCGTTTCCGCGAACGACGGAGGCGGCCGGATACAAACGGAGGCCGCGGACACTGTGGGATTCCGCGGGCGATCTTCCCGGGCCGCCGCGCTAGTGTCACGGACGTGAGCGTGCTCGTGGTGACCGGGACCTGCACCGGAGTCGGGAAGACGGTGGCGACCGCGGCGGTGGCGTCGCTCGCCGCCGCGCGCGGAGCGTCGGTCGCCGTGGTCAAGCCCGGCCAGACCGGGGTGCGGCCGGACGAGGACGGCGACCTCGCCGAGATCGGCCGCCTCGCGGGCGTCGCCGACCTGCACGAGTACGCCCGGTTCCCGGACCCGCTGTCCCCGGCCGCGGCCGCCCGCCTCGCCGGGCTCCCGCCCGTGGACCTGCCGTCGGTCGTCGGCCGGATCGCCGACCTCGCCGCGACCCGCGACCTGGTGCTCGTCGAGGGCGCGGGCGGGCTGCTGGTCCGCTACGACGACGAGGGCAACACGATCGCCGACCTGGCCCGCTGGCTCGGCGCGTCCGTGCTGCTGGTCGTCCGGCCCGACCTCGGGACGCTCAACCACACCGCGCTCACCCTGGAGGCGATGGCGCACCGCGGCCTGAACCTCGCGGGCGTCGTGGTCGGCTCCTGGCCGGACGAGCCGGACATCGCGATGCGCAGCAACCTGCGCGACCTGGAGACGCTCGCCGCGCGCCCGCTCGCCGGGGCGCTCCCGGCCGGGGCGGGCTCGCTCGAACCCGCCGAGTTCCTCGTCGCCGCCCACCGGGGCCTCGCGCCCACGTTCGGCGGCTCGTTCGACGCCGTCTCGTTCCGGGCGGCGCACTCCCCGACGAAGGAGAGCCCGTGACCGACATCCTCGAGACCGCGCGGCGGCAGGTCCTGCAGGAGGGACGCGGCCTGGACCGGGAGCAGACGCTGCGGGTCCTGACCCTGCCGGACGACCGCGTCCCGGACGCCCTGGCCCTCGCGCACGACGTGCGGATGCGCTGGTGCGGCCCGGAGGTCGAGGTCGAGGGCATCGTCTCGCTGAAGACCGGCGGCTGCCCGGAGGACTGCCACTTCTGCTCGCAGTCCGGGCAGTTCACCAGCCCCGTCCGGTCGGTCTGGCTGAACATCCCCGAGCTGGTCGAGGCGGCGAAGCAGACCGCGAAGACCGGCGCGACCGAGTTCTGCATCGTCGCGGCCGTCCGCGGCCCGGACGAGCGGCTGATGGCCCAGGTCCGGGAGGGCGTGCGGGCGATCAACGACGCGGTGGAGATCAACATCGCGTGCTCGCTCGGCATGCTCACCCAGGAGCAGGTGGACGAGCTGGCCGCGATGGGCGTGCACCGCTACAACCACAACCTGGAGACCGCCCGCTCCCACTTCCCGAACGTCGTCACCACCCACACCTGGGAGGAGCGGCACGAGACCCTGCGGATGGTGAAGGCGGCGGGCATGGAGGTGTGCTGCGGCGGCATCGTCGGGATGGGCGAGAGCGTCGCGCAGCGCGCCGAGTTCGCCGCCGAGCTCGCCGAGCTGGGCCCCGACGAGGTGCCGCTGAACTTCCTGGCGCCGCGTCCGGGCACGCCGTTCGCGGACCGTCCGGTGGTCGAGGGCGCCGAGGCGCTGCGGACGATCGCCGCGTTCCGGCTGGCGCTGCCGCGCACGATCCTGCGCTACGCGGGCGGCCGCGAGGTCACCCTCGGGGACCTCGGCACCCGCGACGGCATGCTCGGCGGAGTCAACGCGATCATCGTCGGCAACTACCTCACCACCCTCGGCCGCCCGGCCGAGCGGGACCTGGACCTGCTCGCCGAGCTGCGGATGCCGATCAAGGCCCTCTCCAAGACGCTCTAGCCCGCCCGCCGGAGGGTCAGTCGCGCTTGAGCCGGGTGATGAACTTGTACCGGTCGCCGCGGTAGAGCGACTGCGCCCACTCGACGGGCTGGCCCGTGGCGTCGAAGGCGTGCCGGGACAGCAGCAGCATCGGCAGGCCCACGTCCACGCCGAGCAGCTGCGCGTCGTGCGGGGTCGCGAGGACGGTCTCGATCGTCTCCTCGGCCTCGGTCAGGTGCACGTCGTAGGCCGTGGCGAGCGTCTCGTACAGCGACCGGTGCCGGGCGAACTCGCGGCGCAGGCCGGGGAAGCGGCGGGCGGGCAGGTGCGAGGTGTCGATCGACATCGGCTCGCCGTCCGCCAGCCGCAGCCGGTGGATGCGCAGGACGCGCCCGCCCGGCCGGATCGCCAGCAGCGTCGCCAGCCGCTCGTCGGCGCTCACGTACCCGGCGTCCAGGATGCGGGTCTCGGGGTGCAGGCCGTGGTGGCGCATGTCCTCGGTGTAGCTGACGAGCTGGAGCTCCTGCGACACCTTGGGCTTGGCGACGAAGGTGCCCTTGCCCTGGATGCGCTGCAGCCGGCCCTCGACGACCAGCTCGGCGAGCGCCTGCCGGACGGTCGTGCGGGACGTCTCGTACTTCTCGGCGAGCGTCCGCTCGGGCGGGAGCGGGCTGCCGGGCGGGAGCGAGAGGATCAGCTCGACGAGCAGTTCCTTCAGCTTGTAGTACTTGGGGATGCGCGGCGCGGAGGCCGAATGGCGGCGGCCGATGTCGCTCAACGGCGTCCGCTCGTACCCGCCGGCGTGGCGGGACGGCGTGCCCCTGACCTCCGTCACGGCCTCTCCTCACGTTCATCATCGGTTGTCCCCGATGTTACGTGTGCAGACTACGGCCGGTAGAGCGCGCGATCACCTCCAGGGCGGCCCCGAGGACGGTGAGTTCCGCCTCGTCCAGGGTGGCGCGGGCGGTCAGCCGCAGGCAGGACCGGCCGTCCGGGACCGACGGTGGCCGGAAGCAGCCGACCCGCAGCCCGTTCTTGCGGCACAGGTCCGCGGCGTGCAAGGCGGCCTCCGGGTCGCCGAGGAACACCGGGACGACCGCCGCGGCCGGGTCGGGCGCCGTCTCCAGGCCGGACCCGGCGGCGAGGGCGGCGATCCGGCGGGCCCGGTCGCGGGCCCGGGCGGGCAGGCCGGGCTCGGCGGCCAGGACGTCCAGGGCGGCGAGGGCCGCGCCGGCGGCGGCCGGGGCGAGACCGGTGTCGAAGATGAACGCGCGGCCCGTCCCCACCAGCGTCTCGATCACCTCGGGGGCGCCGAGCACCGCCCCGCCCTGGGACGCCAGCGACTTCGACAGCGTGAGGGTGAGGACGACGTCGGGCTCCCCGGCGATCCCGGCGGCGTGCGCCGCGCCCCGGCCGCCGTCGCCGACCACCCCGAGCGCGTGCGCCTCGTCGACCACCAGCAGCGCGCCGTGCGCCCGGACGGCCGCGTGCAGGGCCGCGAGCGGCGCGAGGTCGCCGTCCACGGAGAAGACCGCGTCGGTGACGACCAGCGCGTGCGGTTCGCGGCGGCCGGCGAGGGCGCGCCCGACGGCGGCGACGTCCCGGTGCGGGGTGATCACCACGCGGGACCGGGACAGCCGGCAGGCGTCCACGATCGAGGCGTGGTTGGCCCGGTCCGACACCACCAGCACGTCCGGCCCGCCGAGCGTCGCGACCGCGCCGAGGTTGGCCAGGTAGCCGGACGAGAACACGAGGCCGGCGGCCGTCCCGGCGAACGCGGCCAGCCGGCGGTCCAGCTCGGCGTGCAGCCCGGTGGTGCCGGTGACCAGCCGGGACCCGGTCGCGCCCGTCCCGTACTCCCGGACGGCCGCCGCCGCGCCCGCCGCGAGCCGCGGGTCCCGGCAGAGGCCCAGGTAGTCGTTGGACGCCAGGTCGATCAGCCCGCCGTGCCCGCCGTCGCGGGGGAGCAGCCGGCGGCGCAGCCCGGCCTCCTCCCGGGACCGCGCGGCGGCGCGCAGCCGCGCCAGCGGGTCGGCGGTCGCCCGCCCCGTGGTCGTTCCGCCCGTCATGTCCGGCATCCTGCCAGGTCAGCGGCTCGTCCGGAGCACAGGATCGGTAGGCCATGATTGTTGCGTGCCTACCTTGACCGATCTGGTCCGCGACCACACCGACCTGACCGACGAGGACCTGGAGTGGCTGCACGCGCTGGTCTCCGACTGGCAGCTGCTCGCCGACCTCTCCTTCGCCGACCTGGTGCTGTGGGTGCCGCTGCGGTCGGACGCCGTGCTGCCCCCCGCCGACCGGCGGGCCCGTCCCCAGCCGCCCGGCTCGGTGCCCGGCTGGGTCGCGATCGCGCAGATGCGGCCGACCACCGGCCCCACCGCCTACCCCGACGACCTGGTCGGCAAGGCCGTCCGCGAGGGGCGGCGCGGCATGATCGACGTGGCCTGGCGGGAGCGCCGGATCGTCCGGGAGGGCGACCCGGAGTGGGGCAGCGGCATCCCGGTCCGGGAGGAGTCCATCCCGGTCCGGCGCGGCGCGAAGATGCTCGGGGTGATCCAGCGCAGCACGAACCTGTCGTCCGCGCGCACCCCGTCCCGGCTGGAGCTGACCTACCTGCAGAGCGCCAGCGACCTCGCGCAGATGATCGCCGAGGGCCGGTTCCCGGTGCCGGGGGAGGAGCCGAACCTGGTCCGGTCGCCGCGGGTCGGCGACGGCCTGATCCGGCTCGACCGGTCCGGCCACGTCACCTACGCCAGCCCGAACGCCCAGTCGGCGTTCCGCCGCCTCGGCCTCGCCACCGACCTGGTCGGCGAGTCGCTCGGCGAGGTCACCGGCGGGCTGTGCGACACCGGCGAGCCGCGCGAGGAGGCGCTGACCGTCGTGCTGTCCGGCCGCGCGCCGCGCGAGGTGGAGGTCGAGGCGCACGGCTCGGTCATGCAGCTGCGGACGATCCCGCTGGTCGTCGGCGGCAACCGGATCGGCGCGATCGTGCTGTGCCGGGACGTCACCGAGCTGCGCTGGCGCGACCGCGAGCTGATGACCAAGGACGCCACCATCCGGGAGATCCACCACCGGGTGAAGAACAACCTGCAGACCGTCGCGGCGCTGCTGCGGCTGCAGGCGCGGCGGCTGCGCATCCCCGAGGGCCGCGCCGCGCTGGACGAGGCCGTCCGGCGGGTCGGGTCGATCGCGATCGTCCACGAGACCCTGTCGCACACCCCGGACGAGCTGATCGACTTCGACGACATCGCGGACCGCGTGATCACCATGGCCGGGGAGGTCTCCACCCCCGAGTCCAAGGTCGCGCCGAGCCGCACCGGCAGCTTCGGGGTGCTGCCCGCCGAGATCGCCACCCCGCTCGCGATGGCGCTGACCGAGCTGCTGCAGAACGCGCTGGAGCACGGCCTCGCCAACCGCTACGGCACGCTGGAGGTGCGCGTCCGCCGGCACGGCGAGGGCGTCCCGGCGACCGAGCAGCGCGGCATCCGGATCTGGGGCGACTGGCCCGCCGAGGAGCCCGGCGCGCACACCCGGGACGCGGGCCCCGGCGCCGGTCCGGCCGCGCCGGGCGGCCGCCGCCTGGTCGTGATCGTCGCGGACGACGGCGTCGGGCTGCCCGACGACTTCGACATGGAGGCCAGCAACAGCCTCGGGCTCCAGATCGTCCGGACGCTGATCGTCGGGGAGCTCGGCGGCACCCTGGAGTTCCGCGCCCGCGACGGCGGCGGCACCGAGGTCGTCGTGGACGTCCCGCTCGACCACCACCAGCGCCCGCCGTCCACCTCCCCCCGCCCGTAGCGCGGCGCGCTAGTCGGAGTCGATGGCGGCGAGGAGGTCGCGGAGGGTCTCGCGCTGCGCGGGGGACAGGGTGGCGAACAGCTCCTCGGCCCCCTGGAGGCGGGCCTCGCGCATGCGGGCGACGACGTCCCGCCCCTCGTCCGTCAGGACGACCCGGATGGCGCGGCGGCTCTCCGGGTCGGGCTCGCGCCGGATGAGGCCCGCGCCCTCCAGGGCGTCCACCAGCGTGGTCGCCGAGCGCGGCACGATGCCGAGCAGCCCGGCCAGCTCCGCCATGCGCGGCGGCCCGTCGTGCTTGGCGATCACGCGCAGCGCGCGGGCCTGGGCGGGCGTCAGGCCCAGGGGCGCGAGCCGGTCGGCCATGCCCCGGCGCACCCGGTGGGCCGCTCGCAGGAACAGTTCGCCCAGCTCGGGACGGTCGCTCGGGGTGCTCTGCGGCATGACATTGAGTCTACCTCACTGTTGTGGCGGAATAATTGTGAGCTAGGCTCAGTTACCCGGAGGGTCCGTCGCCGTCCGGGAGAGGAGCCGCCCATGCCGAGCCCGTCCGAGAACCCCCCTGCCGCGGAGAACCCCACTCCCGCGGAGCATCCGAGCGCGCCGCGGAGCCGGCGCCAGATCCTGCGGATCGTCCGCCTGTTCCGGCCGTACCGGTCCAGGCTGGCCGTCGTCGGCCTGCTGGTCGGGCTGTCCGCGCTCGTCTCGCTCGCCTCGCCGTTCATGCTGCGCGAGGTGGTGGACGTCGCGCTGCCCCGCGGCCGCACCGGCCTGCTCAGCCTGCTCGTCCTCGGCATGATCGCCGTGTCCGTGCTGACCAGCGTGTTCGGCGTCCTGCAGACCTACCTCTCGACCGCCGTCGGGCAGCGCGTCATGCACGACCTGCGCACCGGCGTCTACGCCCACCTGCAGCGCATGCCGCTGGCGTTCTTCACCCGGACCCGCACCGGCGAGGTCCAGTCCCGCATCGCCAACGACATCGGCGGCATGCAGTCCACCGTCACCCAGACCGCCACCCAGCTCGTCTCCAACCTCACCACGGTCGTCGCCAGCCTGGCCGCCATGGTCGCGCTGGACTGGCGGCTCACCCTCGTCTCGGTGCTGGTGCTGCCGCTGTTCGTGTGGATCAGCCGCCGGGTCGGCAACGAGCGCCGCCGGATCACCTCGGTCCGGCAGAAGCAGCTCGCCGCGATGTCGGCGATCGTCGAGGAGTCGCTGTCGGTGAGCGGCGTCCTGCTCGGCCGCACGATGGGCCGCTCCCGCGCGCAGACCGAGCGGTTCGCCGCCGAGTCCGAGGGCCTGGTCGACCTGGAGGTCCGCGCCAACATGGCCGGACGCTGGCGGCAGTCCACGATCTCGATCGTCATGGCCGCGATGCCCGCGCTCGTCTACTGGGCCGCCGGGATGACCGTCTCGCAGGGCCACCCGCTGGTCACCATCGGCACGCTCGTCGCGTTCACCACCCTGCTGACCGGCATGTTCCGGCCGCTGATGATCCTGCTCCAGACCGGCGTCGAGGTGCAGAGCTCGCTCTCCCTCTTCGACCGCGTCTTCGAGTACCTCGACATGGTCCCCGACATCCAGGAGCCCGAGACGCCCGTGCGGCCGCCCGGACGCGTCCGCGGCGAGGTCCGGTTCGAGGACGTCGCGTTCTCCTACGACCCGGACGCCGCGCCCGCCCTGCGCGACGTGGACCTGACCGTCCCCGCCGGGACGAGCCTCGCCGTCGTCGGCGAGACCGGCTCCGGCAAGACCACGCTCAGCTACCTCGTCCCGCGCCTGTACGACGTCACCGGCGGCCGCGTCACCATCGACGGCGTGGACGTCCGCGACCTGTCCTTCGCCGACCTGTCGGACGCCGTCGGCGTCGTCTCCCAGGAGACCTACCTGTTCCACGCGTCCGTCGCCGACAACCTGCGGTTCGCCAAGCCGGACGCCACCGACGAGGAACTGGAGGCCGCCGCCCGCGCCGCCCGCATCCACGACCACATCGCCGGGCTCCCGGACGGCTACGACACCCTGGTCGGCGAGCGCGGCTACCGCTTCTCCGGCGGCGAGAAGCAGCGCCTCGCCATCGCCCGCACCATCCTGCGCGACCCGCCCGTCCTCGTGCTGGACGAGGCGACCAGCGCCCTCGACACCCAGACCGAGCGCGCCGTCCAGCAGGCCATCGACGCCCTCTCCCGGGGACGCACCACGATCACCATCGCGCACCGGCTCTCGACCGTCCGCGACGCCGACCAGATCGTCGTCCTCGCCCGCGGCCGAATCGCCGAACGCGGCACCCACGAATCCCTGATGGCCGCGGACGGCGCCTACGCCGCGCTCGTTACCCGCGACGATTCCCTAACGCCGGGCCTAACCCCCGCCTAAGCCGCCCGCCTATGCCGGGTGCTTAGCCCTTCGCCTTTTCCCGCAGGAAAGACGAAGAACCCTCCGGGGGAAAAGAAAAAACGCCGGTCCTATGGCGGTCGGCCGCTTCCTGAGGAGCGGCCGGCCGCCACGGGACCGGCGTGATTCGCTTGTCCGGCGCGGGCCGTTCCGACCGTGTGGGGGTTCGGTGGCCTCAGCCGGGCGCGGACGCCCTGGACGTCCGGCGGGAAAGGTTCAGGCGGTGGCTCTCGCGCGGGCGCGGGAGGCGCGGCGGCGCAGCGCGCGGCGCTCGTCCTCGCCCATCCCGCCCCAGACGCCCGAGTCCTGGCCGGACGCGATCGCCCAGCGCAGGCAGGCATCGGTCACGTCGCAGCGGCGGCAGACCTGCTTGGCCTCCTCGATCTGCACGATCGCGGGCCCGGTGTTGCCGATCGGGAAGAACAGCTCGGGGTCCACGTCACGGCAGGCTGCCCGGTGGCGCCAGTCCATGCGTCCACTCCTTCGTCAGCGGTGGCGGAAGTCACTCCACTTGTGAACGGTTTCACATGTCGCGAACACCCCGGAACGGTCAAGATTTCGTCTGGGGTGACAGTTCGGCGGCGCTGCGTTCAGAGGCGGCCTCATTGGGCCCCTGACTACCGGCGCACTTTGAGCGTGTCAGGGGGGCGCGGAGAGACGCAAGACCCTTGAGAAAGGTTTCTCAAAGTATGGGTGTCGCATGTGTCACACGGGTGGGTCGTTCGTGTGACTTTGTTGTTAACGGATCACCGGATCGGCATCAAATGACGATGCGTATCGCCTTCGGCACCGAACGGAACGTGACGCGCTCCACCTCACCGAGGTAGTCGCCGTCCAGCTGGTAGGCGGTCGGACGGTCCGCCGTCAGCGTGACCTGCTCCGCGTCGTGGACGTTCAGCACCTGCCGCCCGCGCACCGGGCGCGTCCGCGCGGCGAACATCCCCGCCAGCGCGCCCGCCGTCGGGAGGAGGGCGAGGGAACGCATCCCGAACACGTCCAGCCCCCGCGCGAAACTCGCCTTCGGACTCGGATTCACCGGAAACGGCCCGGCGAAGGTCCACGGCGCCGTGTTCGACACGAACGCCAGGAACAGTTTCCCCTTCGTGCCCCTCGGGTCGTTCCCCGGCAGCTCCATCGTCAGCACCGGCCGCCGCCGGTCGGTGCCCCCGAAGAACCGGCGCAGCCCCGACCGGACGTACAGCAGCGGATCGGCTTTCGCCCCTGCCAGCCGCGCCCGCTCCACCTCGCGGATCACCTCGGCGTCCAGGCCGATGCCCGCGCAGAAGGTGAAGTAGCGCTCCGAGCCGTCCGGGAGCACCGCCGCGCCGAGCCCCACCGTGCGGTACCGGCCCGCGCGCAGCGCCGCCAGCACCTGCCGCGTGGCCGCCACCATGTCGTTCGGCAGGCCGAGCGCGCGGGCGAACACGTTCGCGCTGCCGAACGGCAGCACCGCGAGCGCCGGGACGTCCGCCGACGGGCCGTCCCTCAGCAGCCCGTTGACCACCTCGTTCACCGTGCCGTCGCCGCCGATGGCGATCACCAGGTCGAACCGCTCGGCGACCGCCCGGGCGGCCAGCTCGGTGGCGTGGCCCCGGTGGCCCGTCTCGGCGGTCTCCAGGTCGAGGTCCCCGGCGAACGCCCGGACGAGCAGGTCACGGGCGCGTCGGCTGGAGGAGGTCGCCTTGGGGTTGGCGATCAGCATGGCGCGCACGGCGCAAGAGTACCCACCCCTCCAGGGCCCCGCCCCCTCGCGGTGCCCCCGGGCGGTGTCCCCGGACGGGGGCTCCCCGCGGCGGCCGGTAGGGTTTCGGGGTGTCCAAGCGTTCCAGCATCGTGACCGCCGCCGCCGCGCTGGAGGGGGCCGAGGGCCTCGCCGCCGTCGGCTTCGGATTGTTCTCCGGCATCGAGACGGCCGTCGGCGAGGCCGTCGACCCGACCAGCGCGGTCGCCGTGACCGTCCTGGCGCTCGGTGGCGGCCTCGCCATGCTCGGCTGCGCCCGGATGCTGCTGCGCGGCGACTCCCGGGGCCGCGCCCCGGTCGTCCTGACCCAGCTGTTCGCGCTCCCGGTCGCCTGGTCGCTCTGGCAGAGCGACCAGCCCGCCTACGCGATCCCGCTCGGCGTCGTCGCGGTCGCCGCGCTCCTGCTCGTCCTCAGCCCCCCGGTCACCGCCTGGATCAACTTCCATGAGGCCGAGGACGACGAGGCGGACGGCGACGGCGACGGGGACGGGGACGGCAAGGGGGACGGCGGGACCGAGCCCGACGGGGCCGACCGGAAGACCGGCTCCAACACCTGACCCTCCGCCCCTTGCACGGCCTCCGGTCGCGGACCGACCGTCCGGCCCGAAGGCCACGCGACTGCGGGCGCGCCGCTGACGGCCCGGCCGGAGAACGCGGAGAGGCCCGGCCGACACGGGGTCGACCGGGCCACGCGGAACCCGCGGATCACTCGTCCGCCGTCAGGCCCTCCCGGAGCTGCGCCAGCGTCCGCGCCAGCAGGCGGGACACGTGCATCTGGGAGATGCCCAGCTCGGCCGCGATCTGGGACTGGGTCATGTTGCCGAAGAAGCGCAGCAGCAGGATCTTCTTCTCCCGCGCGGGGAGCTTCTCCAGCAGCGGCTTCAGCGACTCCCGGTACTCCACGCCCTCCAGCGACTCGTCGATCATGCCGAGCGAGTCGGCGACCGCCGGGGCGTCCTCGTCACCGGAGTCGGGCGCGTCCAGGGACACCGTGGAGTAGGCGTTGGCGGACTCCAGGCCCTCCAGCACCTCCTCCTCCGACATCTGCAGGTGCGCGGCGAGCTCGCTGACCGTGGGGGCGCGGCCCTCGCGCTGGGCGAGGTCGCTGATCGCCTTGGTCAGCGAGAGCTTCAGCTCCTGCAGCCGGCGCGGCACCCGGACCGCCCAGCCCTTGTCGCGGAAGTGCCGCTTGATCTCGCCGACGATCGTCGGGGTCGCGTAGGTGGAGAACTCCACCCCGCGGCCCAGGTCGAACCGGTCGATCGACTTGATCAGGCCGATGGTGGCGACCTGGATCAGGTCGTCCAGCCACTCGCCGCGGTTGCGGAACCGGCGGGCCAGGTACTCCACCAGGGGCAGGTGCAGCTCGACGAGCTGGTCCCGGATGCGCTGGCGCTCGGGGTCGCCCTCCGGGAGCTCGGCGAGCCGCTCGAACAGGGCGCGGGCACGGGCCCGGTCCGGCACCGCGCCGCCCTCGCGCTCGGTGCTCGCCGATCCGGTGGCCGCGGTGTCGCCGGCGTTGCCCGGGCTGTCGCCCGCGAGCGTCGTCTTGTTCTCCGTCACGGGGCCCCCGCACCGCCGCGGCGCTTCTGCAGCGTCACGGTGACCCGGTCGTCCGCGCCGACCTGCGCGTCGACCTCGCCCGCCAGCGACGACAGGACGGTCCAGGCGAAGGTGTCCCGGCTCGGCTCCGCGCCGTCCATGGTGAGCACCGACACCGAGATCCGCATCGCGTCTCCGGTGAGCTCGAACTCGCAGGTCAGGTCGGTGCCCGGCACGGCCTGGGCGAGCAGCATCGCGCACGCCTCGTCCACGGCGATGCGCAGGTCCTCGATCTCGTCGAGGGTGAAGTCCAGGCGGGCGGCGAGCCCGGCCGTCGCGGTCCGCAGCACCGACAGGTAGGCGCTGGCGGCCGGCAGCCGGACGGTCACCACGTCACGCACGGACAACTTGGTACTGGCCGCCATAGCAGCGGTTTCCTCGGTCACGTCTCTCCCTCTTGGGGTGGTCCCGCTGATTCGAAACTACCGCTTACGAGCCCCCTCCGGTGCCTCCGGCGCGCGTGGGCCGTCCCAGAACAGCCGGGCGACCCGGGCGTTCGCGCCGTAAACCCGATCAGGAGGCGAGAAACCACACCCCGACCATCCTCTCGTCAGTCCCGCGCGAGGCCCCGGAAGGCCTCCTCGGTGAGCCGGTAGACCGTCCACTCGTCCTGCGGACGGGCCCCGACCGACTTGTAGAAGCCGATCGCCGGGGCGTTCCAGTCCAGGACCGCCCACTCGACCCGTCCGTAGCCGCGTTCGTCCGCGATCCGCGCCAGCTCCGCGAGCAGCGCCCTGCCGTGCCCGTGCCCCCGCGCCTCGGGCGAGACGTAGAGGTCCTCCAGGTAGACGCCGTGCCGTCCCAGCCACGTCGAGTAGCTGAGGAACCACAGCGCGAAGCCGACGACCCGGCCGTCCTGCTCGGCGACGTGCGCGAAGACCTTCGGCTCCGGCCCGAACAGCGAGCGGCGCAGGTCGTCCTCGGTCGCCTTCACCTCGTGGGCGGCCCGCTCGTACTCGGCCAGGTCGCGGACCAGGCCGAGGATGGCCGGGACGTCCTCGGAGCGCGCGGGGCGAATCATGTTCCCCAAGCTAGCCAACCCGCGCCCGCACCCCAAACCACCCGGTCCGGAAACACCGAGGCCCGTTCCACCCAGCCGCAGGGTGGAACGGGCCTCGGTCAGCCGGTCAGCGGGGCTCAGCCCTGCTTGGTCTCCCAGAAGATCTTCGAGATCTCCTCGATCTTCTCCAGCAGCTTGTCGGCCGCCTCGACGTCCAGGCCGCCCTTGGTGCCGCCCGCGCCCGCGAGCTTGGTGGCCTCGTTGAACAGCGTGTGCAGCTGGGGGTACTTCTCGAAGTGCGGCGGCTTGAAGTAGTCGGTCCAGAGCACCCACAGGTGCTCCTTGACCAGCTGGGACCGCTGCTCCTTGATCAGGATGGCGCGCGCGCGGAACGCCGGGTCCTCGTTGGCGTTGTACTTCTCGATGATCGCCTTGACGGACTCGGCCTCGATCCGGGCCTGCGCCGGGTCGTAGACGCCGCACGGCAGGTCGCAGTGGGCGGAGACCGTGGTCTTCGGGCGCAGAAGGTTGACCAGCACCTGCGTTCCCTTCCCTCGATATCGGATCATGCTCAGGGCACCGACATTACTCTTGTGCCGGGCGGCGCGTTCGGCCAGGGCACTCGGTCTTTGGGCGTAGGTCCCCGGTTCGTGCCGGGCCATGCGCGCCGCGGGACGGAAGGCGCCGGCGGACGAGGCGAGGAGAGGCGATGCGGATGCGTTCCGGGCGTGCGGCGGCGGCGGCCGGGGTGTGCGCCGCGGGAGCCGGGCTCG
>NZ_JBFAOF010000062.1:0-16869 GCF_040675125.1 Spirillospora sp. NPDC049652
CCGCCCACGTCGCGCGCCCGACCACGGCCCCGAAGACCACCGCCCCGATCCCGACGGCCGCCACCACCGAGCCCACGATGACACGGGACTCCGACACCCCGGCGGGCTCGGCCGCCGACACCCGCATCGCGGCGATCGGCGGGATCCGCGCGGCGCGGACGGCCGGCCCGAGCACCGCCAGCAGCGTGACGGCCAGGCCGACCGGCGCGGCGATCAGCAGGGTCCGCGCGCTGATCACGACGCCCTGCGCGTCCAGGCCCATGCCGAAGCCGCTGAACAGCAGCTTCAGCAGCGCCGCGCAGCCGATGCCGCCCGCGAGCCCGGCGGCGGTGGCGAGGCCCCCGACGACCAGGGCCTCCGCGCCGACGAGCCCGGCGAGCTGGCGGCGGCTCGCGCCGACCGCGCGCAGCAGCGCCGACTCGCGCATCCGCTGCGCGAGCGTGATCGCGAAGGTGTTGTGGATGGAGAACGCGGCCACCAGCAGCGCCACCCCGGCGAACGCGGCGAGCGCGGACCGGAAGACCGTCAGGAAGCCGTCCCGGACCTCCCCGATCCCCTCTTCGACGAGGGCCTTCCCGGTGACCGCCTCGGTCCCGGCGGGCAGCGCGCGGGAGACGCGCGCGGCGAGCCCGGCCTGCCCGACGCCGGGCGCGGCGCTCAGGGCCACCCCGGTCAGGCGGCCGGAGCCGTGCGCCACGTACCGGCGCGCCCCCTCCAGGCCGAACGCGGTGAACGAGGTCTCGCCGAACGCCGGGTCCTCGCCGAACATGCTGATGCCGACGACGGTCACCGGCACCCGCTCGGGGGTGAGGACGAAGGTGCGGTCGCCGACCCGCAGGTGCCCGGCGTCGGCGGCGCGCTTGTTGATCACGACCTCGTCCGGCGCGCGCGGCGCGCGGCCCTGCGCGATCCGGTAGGCGTTGAGCCTCGGGTCCTCGATCCAGTTCCCGGCGACGCGCGGGCCGCGCGCGGCGATGACCTTCCCGTCCCGGCCGAGCGGCTGCCCGGGCCCCTGGATCACCGGCTGCGCGGCCGCCACGCCGGGCACGCCCCGCACCCGGTCCAGGACGGCCCCGTCGATCTCGCCGGGCAGCTGGCCCGGCGAGCTGCTGACCTGCGTGGCGTTCCGGACCATCACGTCGGTGTCGCCGTTGCTGTTGGCGAAGTACCGGTCGATGGAGTGCGACAGCGTGTCGCCGAGCGCGAGGGTCCCGGTGAGGAACGCGACGCCGAGGAACACCGCGACCAGGGACGACGCGAGCCGGCGGCGCCTGCCCCACAGCTCTCGGAAGGCCAGCCCGATCATGCCGCACCGCCCAGGGCGCGCATGCGGTCCAGGACGCGGTCCTGCGTCGGGGCGTCCATGATGTCCACGATCCGGCCGTCGGCGAGGTAGATCACCGCGTCGGCGTGCGCGGCGGCGGCCGGGTCGTGGGTGACCATCGCGACGGTCTGGCCGAGGTCGTCCACCGAGCGGCGCAGCAGCGCGAGCACCTCGGTGCCGGTGCGCGAGTCGAGGTTGCCGGTCGGCTCGTCCGCGAAGACGATCTCGGGACGGGTGATCAGCGCGCGGGCCAGCGCGACCCGCTGCTGCTGGCCGCCGGACAGCTGGCCCGGCCGGTGCCCGAGCCGTTCGCCGAGGCCGAGCGTCCGGACGACGGTGTCGAACCACTCGCCGTCCGGCCGGGTCCCGGCGAGGGTCGTCGGCAGCAGGATGTTGTCCCGCGCGGTCAGCGTCGGCAGCAGGTTGAACGCCTGGAACACGAACCCGATCCGCTCCCGGCGCATCCGGGTCAGCCTGGCGTCCGGCAGCGCGCCGAGGTCGACGCCGCCGACGAACACCCGGCCGGACGTCGGCGCGTCCAGGCCCGCCACGCAGTGCATCAGCGTCGACTTGCCCGCGCCGGACGGTCCCATGATCGCGGTGAACCGGCCGCCGGGCAGGGTGACGGTCACCTCGTCCAGCGCCCGGACGGCGGTCGAGCCGGTCCCGTACACCTTGGTGAGCCGCTCGGTCCGCGCGCCTCCCTCGGCCCCGCTCCCGCCGGTGGCGGCCCCGCCCGCCGGCGGCGTCTCGACGTCGTTCCCTCTGCTCTTGGTCATGCCGTCGATGGTCCGGCGCGGACGGCGGCCGCGTCGTCCCGCACGGAGCGGCTTGGGGTGTGCGCCCCCCGGCGCAGCGCGGAGGGCCCGCGTACCCCGAGGGGCGTACGCAGGCGCGTCCGCCGCAGCCTGATTGGACTGAATGTCCAATTGTGATGCGGGCAACATACAAGCAGGCTTGATTGCTTGTAAGTGCGTACGTACCGTCGGAGACGTGTCAGTGAGCACTCGACGACGCCACTCCCGCCGCCGGTCCGGCGACCGCCGGACGCAGGAGGAGCGGCGCTCCCGGACCCAGGCCCGCCTGCTCGACGCGACCATGGAGTGCCTGGCCGACCTCGGCTGGTCGGGCACGTCCACGACCGAGGTCGCGCGCCGGGCCGGGGTGTCGCGGGGCGCCCAGCAGCACCACTACCCGACCAAGATGGTGCTGGTGGCGGCCGCGCTGGAGCACCTGCTGGAACGCCAGCGTTTCGCCTACGAGACGGCGTTCGCGGTGCTTCCGGCGGAACGGCGCAACGTCGAGGGCGCGCTCGACCTGCTCTGGGAGGTGTTCCGGGGACGTCCGGCCAGGGCGCTGCTCGAACTCGCGGTCGCCGCGCGCACCGACGACGAGCTGCGCCCCCTCTGCCGCGACCTCAACGAGCGCATCCTCCAGGTCATCCTGGAGACGTTCGGCCGGCTCTTCCCGGCGACCAGCGTGCCGGACGACGCTGTCCCGACGATGCTGCGCGGCGTGTTCGCGATGTTCGTCGGCCTGTCGGTCCAGCACGCGCTGGACGGCGACGCCGAAGGCCACCAGAAGGCCGTCCTCGAACAGGTCAAGAGCGTCGCCCGGCTGATCATCCCCGCCCCGTCCGCACCCCCGGCCGGGGCCCCCGCCCCGCCCGGAACCCCCGTCCCGCCGGACGCCCCGGCGGACGCCTCCGCGGGCGTCCCGCCGCACGCCCGGTCGGGTGACGACTCGGGAACCGCCGAACCCCCGACCCCCGAGGGAGCATGACCATGACCAAGGCCCCCACCGAGCTCGCCGACGAGGTCCGCGAGCAGGTCAAGGACCGCAAGTCCTACCTGGGCGTCATCGACCGCCTGAACAAGGCGTCGGTGGAGAAGCACTGGGAGGCGTACGCCGACATCCCCTGGGACGACCCGGACTTCCAGGTGGACAAGAACGACCCGAGGTTCGTGCTGCCCGAGTTCGACCGGCTCGGCCGGACGGACTGGTACCGCTCGCAGCCGCCGGAGGTCCAGGCGCAGATCGGCCTCTGGCGGGTCGCGACCGCGATGAAGATCGGCCTGCAGTTCGAGAACCTGCTGAAGCGGGGCCTGCTGAACTTCGCCTACTGGCTGCCGAACGGCCGCCCGGAGTTCCGGTACGTCTACCACGAGACGACCGAGGAGTGTCACCACGGGATGATGTTCCAGGAGTTCGTCAACCGGACGAAGCTCCCGATCAAGGGCATGCCGAAGTCGCTCACCGTCGTCGCGCAGGCCGCCCCGTGGATCCCGCTGATCAGCACCGAGATGTTCTTCGTCTTCGTGCTCGGCGGCGAGGACCCCATCGACTACGTGCAGCGCAAGTCGCTCAAGGGCGGGCACATCAAGCACCCGCTCGAAGAGACGATCATGCGGATCCACATCGCCGAGGAGGCCCGGCACATCTCGTTCGCCCGGCACTACCTCAAGCACCGGGTCCCGTCGATGCCGAAGGCCCGCCGCCGCGCCCTCGGCGTCGCCACCCCGATCGTGCTGGGCGTGATGGCGCGGATCATGCTCTCCCCGCCCGGCCCGATGGTGCGGCACTTCGGCATCCCGAAGGAGGTCGTCCGCGAGGCCTACAAGAGCCCGGTCGCGCAGGCGGAGATCGCCAACTCGGTCGGCAAGATCCGCGACCTGATGGCCGAACTGGACGTCGTCACCCCGGTGAACAAGCTCATCTGGAAGGCGTTCGGCATCTGGGACGAGCCGGGCCGCCGCCGTCCGCTGCCCGACGAGGCGCCGTCCCGCCGCACCGCCGAGGCCGCCTGAGTCCGCGCGAACGCCGGGTCGCACCGGGTACGACCGGTTTCCGGCGGCTCGGGGCGGGGGCCGCGCGCGGGGCCTGGAGCCCTCTGGCTACACTGCCCGCACGGCACTATTGAACGAACCATCCAATTAGCTACCGCGGGACCGGCCGCACTCCCCCTCCAGGCCGGTCCCGCGGCCCCCAGCGCACCTCCCGGCCCCCTGTGCCCCCTGAGATCGAGCGGAGCAGCGACGATGAGCATTGCGATCGTGACCGGCGGCGCGTCCGGAATCGGACGAGCGATCGCCACGGCCCTGGTGTCCCGCGGGAACACCGTCGTGGTCACCGACATCAACGCCGACGGCGCCGCCAAGGTCGCCGACCGGCTGAACACCCTCGGCCGGGGCAAGGCCACGGCCACGCCGCTGGACGTCACCGACGCCGCCACCGTCGCCGGCCTCTACCAGCGCACCAGGGACGAGCACGGCTCGCTCGACCTGGTCTTCAACAACGCGGGCATCGCCATCGGCGGACTCGCCGAGGAGCTGACGCTCGACCACTGGAACCGGGCGATCGACATCAACCTCAAGGGCGTCGTGCACGGCGTCCACGCGGCCTACCCGATCATGCTGGAGCAGGGCTCCGGGCACATCGTGAACACCGCCTCGCTCGCCGGGCTCGTCCCCATGCCGATCGGGATCCCCTACACCGCGACCAAGCACGCCGTCGTCGGCCTGTCCCTCGGGCTGCGCGCCGAGGCCGCCACGCGCGGGGTCAAGGTCAGCGTCGTCTGCCCCGGCTTCGTCGACACCCCGCTGCTCAGCAACGTCAACCCCGACCTGCCCTCGACGCCGATGTCCGGCGACGCCAAGGCCGACATCCAGAAGGCGTCCCCCCGGCTCTACACGGCCGAGAAGCTGGCCCGCGACATCATGCGCGGCGTCGAGAGGAACCAGGCCCTCATCGTCGCCCCCGCGTCCGGCCGCGCCGCCTGGCGCGGCGCCCGCCTCAACCCGGGCGCGGCCGTGCGCGTCGCCCAGATCGCGGTCAAGCGCATCCGCTCCGACCGGCGGTCCTGACCCCTCAGGGTTCGGAGCCGTCGGGCGCGAGCGCCGAGCCGTCGGCCGCCTCGGCGGAATCAGGCTCGGCGGGGTCCGTCGGGGGCTCGGCGGCGTCGGCCGCGAGCGCGTAGGCGATCGCGGCCTCCTGCTCCAGGAGGGCTCCCGCCTCGCGCTCGCGTTCGTAGGCCGCGTCGCCGAGCCCCGTCCGGGCGGCGCGCTCGGCCTCGGCGTGGATGTCGCCGAGGGCGAGCAGGGAGAGGCCCGGCGTGGTCGCGGTGCGCAGCATCGCCGAGGCCACGCCGTGCAGGCGGGCGGCGCGGCCCGGTCCGCCGAGCGCGACGGCCGCCGCCGCCAGCACCTCCAGCTGCAGCGCCGCGCCCATCGCGTCCTGGAACTCCAGCTTGATCGCGAGCGCGGTGCGGGCCCGCCCGGACGCCTCCGCCGGACGGCCCCGGCGGAGCTCCACCCGGGCCAGGATCCAGTCCAGGTGCGACCACCACCACAGGTCGCCGTGCCCGGCGCACAGCTCCACCGCCCGGACGAGCAGGTCGGCGGCCTGGTCGAGCTCTCCGCAGCGGTCGAGCAGCAGCCCGATCACGCCGAGCGCGAGGAGCGGGTCGAGGTCGTCGGGCCGTCCGGCGCGGGTGGCGAGGATGTGGTCCAGCGTCTCGGTCAGGACGAGCGCCGCCTCGCGCGCCACATCCCGCGTGCCCGCATCCCGGGGAGAGGACGCAAGGGACCCGCCCGGCAGCGTGCCGCTGGTGCCGCGCGCGACGCAGGCGATCGTCCGGGCGCGCAACGCCAGCAACTGGTCGTCGTGGTCGAGAGCCTCCGCGCGGGCCGCCTCGGCGGCCTCGCACGCGGCCTCCACGTCCGCGCGGGCGAAGGCGACCCAGGCCAGGTGGCAGCGCGCGCGGGCGCGTTCGGGACCGGGCGGCGGCTCGTCCGCGAGGAGGCGTTCCAGGTGGTGGCGGCCCTCCCGGGTCAGTCCCCGGACGATCCACAGCGGCCAGAGCGCGGCGGCCAGTTCCAGCGCCGCCCGCCGGTCCGCCTCACCGGAGCCGTCGTAGGCGAGCGCGGTGCGGTAGTTCCCGAGATCGGCGAGCAGCCCCCGGTACAGGGCGAACTGGTGCGCGCCGAACCAGTCGCGATCGACGCGCCGCGCGACCTCCAGGTAGTGGTCGCGGTGGCGGCGGCGCATCCGCCGCTCCTCGCCGAGCAGCCGCAGCCACCCGAGCCCGTACTCGCGGACGGTGCCCAGCAGCCGGTACCGCGTCCCGTCGTCGTGGTCGCCCAGGTACAGGATGGACTTGTCCACCAGGCCCGCGAGCAGCGCCGGCACCTCGTCCGCGGACAACCGCTCGTCCGCGCACACCGCGCGGACGGCGTCGGCGTCGAAGCCGTCCTCGAAGACCGACAGGCGCGCCCACAGCAGCCGCTCGGTCGGCGTGCACAGCTCGTGGCTCCATCCGATCGCGGTGCGCAGCGTCTGGTGCCGGGGCAGCCCGGGACGTGCCGCGCCGAGCACGGCGAACCGGTCCCGCAGGCGGCCGAGCACCTCGTCCAGGGGCATCTCCCGCATCCGGACGGCGGCGAGCTCGATCGCGAACGGGATCCCGTCCAGCCGCCGGCACAGCCGCGCCACCTGCGGGGCGTTCCCGGCGGTCAGGGTGAAGCCGGGCGCGGCCTCGGCGGCCCGCAGGGCGAACAGCCGCACCGACTCGATCCGGGCGAGTCTGCGCAGGTCACCGGGGTGGAAGGCGAGACGTTCGCAGTCGGCCTCGGCGGGCACCGGCAGCGGCCGGACGACCAGCCGGTACTCGCCCGGCATCGCCAGCCCCTGCCGCGCGGTCGCGATGAACCGCACGCCGGGCGCGCCCTCGCGCAGCGTCCCGATCAGCTCGCCGACCGCCTCGCGCAGGTGCTCGCAGCCGTCCAGGACGACCAGGGCGCGCCGGGCGGAGAGGAAGCCGAGCAGCACGTCCACCTGGGAGCGTCCCGGCTGGTCGACCACGCGCATCGCCGCCGTCACGCCGTGCGCGAGCAGCGCCGGATGCCTGATCTCGTCGATGCGGACGAACCACGTCCCGTCCGGGAACCCGGCCCGCAGTTCCTGCGCCGCGCGCAACGCCAGCCGCGTCTTCCCCACTCCCCCGACCCCGGTGAGCGTCACCGGCCGGCCGTGCCCGATCTGCTCCCGCACGGTGGCGAGTTCCCGCTCCCGATCCACCAACCCGACCCGCACCAGCAACGACCGGTCGTCCTGGAACACCGTCACCTCCTACGACGCCACCCGGGCAACGCCCCCACCCGCCTGGATCGGTCCACTCCGTACCGCCGACATCCCGCCCGCCCCGCCCGGCCACCCGGACGAGGCGTGGACGTCAGTCCACCGGTTCATGGGCCAGGTCACCCGTCCCGTGATGGGTCGAGCTGGGAAGGACCGGCTCGCCGCCGACCGCGCACGCCGGCGGGGCCGGGTCGAAGTCGAGGACGAGCAGCGCGACGTCGTCCTTGGGACGGCCGCCCACGTGCGCCCGCAGGTCCGCCTCCAGCGCGTCCAGCAGGACGTCCGGATCGGGGTGGACGAGCGCCGCCGCCCGCTCGGCGAGCGGATAGAAGCGGCCCGCGGCGTCGCGGGACTCGGTGACGCCGTCGGTGTAGAGCAGCAGGTGGCCGCCCCCGGGCGGCAGCGGAAGCGGACCGGAGGGGCACGGATCGCCCGCCAGGGCGACCAGGCCGAGCGGCGGCGCGGGCGGCAGCGCGTCCACGAACGTCGAGGCGCCGTCGAGCGACACCAGCAGCGGCGGCGGATGGCCGCAGTTGACCAGTTCGGCCGGGGATCCGTCCGGCGGGATCTGGACCAGCAGCGCGGTGACGAAGTCCTCCGTGCCGCCGCGGCGCGCGAGGAAGCCGTCGAGCCGCAGCGCCACGCCGGTGAGCGTCGGTTCGTTGTGCGCCAGCTCGCGGAACGCGCCGAGCACGTCGGCGGCCTGTTCGAGGGCGGCGAGGCCCTTGCCGCGCACGTCGCCGACGATGACCCGCACACCGTAGGCGGTGTCCAGCACCGCGTAGAGGTCGCCGCCGAGGCCCGCCTCGACCTCGTCCGCGAGATAGCGGACGCCGGTGCGCACCCCGCCGGTCCGTCGCGGGGCGGGGCGGAGCAGGGCGTGGCGCATGGCGTCGGTGATCGCCCGCAGGTCGGCCTGGGCGTGGTCGCTGCGCTCGCGGCGCCTGGTCGCGACCGCCATCACCGCAGTCGTGCCGAGCACGCCGCCGATCACCGCCGCGAAGCGCAGCAGCTCACCGGCGACCATCGAGGCTTCGAGGACGCCGAGGGTCGCGAGCGTGGCCGCGCCGGTCAGCAGGACGAACCGCGCCGAGGACGGGCGCAACCCGGCCAGGACCGGCACGCCGATGAGCAGGCCGATCACCGAGCCGCCGTCCGGAAGGCACACGTCGGCGAGCGCGACGACCAGCAGCGCGGCGAGCGGAAGGCAGGCCGCGGGGTCGACGCGCGGAAAGTGACGAATCCAGGCCATGGGGAGGGACGCCGTTCGTCGTGGACGTCATCCGTGAGCCACGCGGTGCGCACGGACCGCTGTCAGTCGCCGATTGTAGCCCGGCGGACACGAACCGGATCGTTTTCGGGGAAAACGATCCCGTCGTGCGTCTATGCCCCCTCCCTGGTGGACGGCTCGCCCGCGCCGGTCTCGCGAGGGGTTCGAGCGGTTGAGGCCCCGTCCCACAGGTGGGAGGCGTGCGGGACGGGGCAAATGATGCGAAACAGAAAGAACGCTTAAGAAGGGTTAACGGCTGGCTTAGTGGCCGAATCAGGCCGTTACCGGGGAACGGGCGTCAGGTCGGCCAGGGATGTCCGTTCCTCAGCACGTCGTATCCGACGAACGTGAACATCCGCACGCCGCGCCGCAGGGGCTGCGGCCTCCCGTTGAACCGGTGCACGCCCACGCCGTAGGCGCGCTCCTCCGGCGGCGAGACCCAGCGTTCCTCGAAGTCGTGCTGGGAGAACCACTCCCTGATCCGCGGCGTGAGGTCCGGAGGCTGGCGGTTGCGGGTCCAGACGACGAACGCGCCCGGAGCGCACAGCTGCGGCAGCAGGCCGATCGTGCGCTCGATGTCGGTGTCGGCGATGTTGCCGAACACGCCGCACACCAGCACCACGTTCGCCGGGACGGCCCCCGCGTAGGCGTCGGTGCAGGACGCGTCGCCGACGACCGCCGAGACCCGCTTCAGCCCGGCGTCGCGGGCGGCCCGCCCGGCCCGGCGGACGTTCGCCGGATCCAGCTCGACCAGGCGTCCGGCCAGGTCGTCGCGGCGCGGATGGTCGCGCAGGGCGCCGATCAGGTCGCGGCCCTGCCCCGCGCATAAGCTGATCGCCCTGATCCGGCCCGGCGGGGCGGCGTCCACCGCCTCGCGGAGGCGCTGCTGGACGGTCCGCAGCCGCCGGGACAGCGCCGACCCCGGCTCGTCGTAGGCGTCGTGCCAGGCCGCCCAGTCCCGGCGGTCCGGCTGGTTGCATTGCTCCATGCGCAGCAATGTAGAACGCAGCGTGACCCTCCGGGTGCGGAACGACGCCGGACTGTCCACTCCCGGACTTCCGCTATCCCTCGGGTTCCGGACCATGCTCCCGCTCCGAGGGGGCCGGCAGCCGGGGATAGTGCAGGTCGAACGCGGGCCGCTCCGACCGGATGCGCGGGATGGCCTTGAAGTTGTGGCGCGGCGGCGGTGAGGATGTGGCCCACTCCAGGGAGTTGCCGTAGCCCCACGGGTCGTCCGCCTCGACCCGCCTGCCGTGCCTCCAGGTGACGTAGACGTTGTAGAGGAAGAACAGGGTGGACGCGCCGAGCAGGAACGCGCCGACGCTCGAGACCCGGTTCAGCGCCGTGAACTCCTTCGCATAGTCCGCGTACCGGCGGGGCATGCCCTCCGCGCCCAGCCAGTGCTGGATGAGGAACGTCGTGTGGAACCCGACGAACAGCGTCCAGAAGTGGATCTTGCCGAGGGTCTCGTTCAGCATCGTCCCGGTGAACTTCGGCCACCAGAAGTAGAAGCCGCCGAACATCGCGAACACGACCGTCCCGAACACCACGTAGTGGAAGTGCGCGACGACGAAGTAGGAGTCCTGGAGCTGGAAGTCCAGCGGCGGCGAGGCCAGGATGATCCCGGTCAGCCCGCCGAACAGGAACGTCACCAGGAACCCGACCGACCAGAGCATGGGCGTCTCGAACGTGAGGTTGCCCCGCCACATCGTGCCGACCCAGTTGAAGAACTTCACCCCCGTCGGCACCGCGATCAGGTACGTCATGAACGAGAAGAACGGCAGCAGGACCTGGCCCGTGGTGAACATGTGGTGCGCCCACACCGCCATCGACAGCCCCGCGATGCAGATCGTCGCGCCGACCATGCCGAAGTAGCCGAACAGCGGCTTGCGGCTGAACACCGGGATGATCTCGGTGATGATGCCGAAGAACGGCAGCGCGATGATGTACACCTCGGGATGGCCGAAGAACCAGAACAGGTGCTGCCAGGTCAGCGCCCCGCCCACGTCCGGGTCGAACACGTGCGCGCCGAACCGCCGGTCGGCCTCCAGCACCAGCAGCGCCGCCGCCAGCACCGGGAAGGCCAGCAGCACCAGCAGGCTGGTGAGCAGGGTGTTCCAGGTGAAGATCGGCAGCCGGAACATGGTCATGCCCGGCGCGCGCATCCCGATGATCGTGGTGATGAAGTTGACCGCGCCGAGGATGGTGCCGAACCCGGACAGCGCCAACCCCATGATCCACATGTCGCCGCCGAGGCCCGGCGACCGGATCGAGCTGGTCAGCGGCGAGTACGCCGTCCAGCCGAACGCCGCCGAACCGCCCGGCGTCACGAACGACAGCATCACGATGATCCCGCCGAACAGGAAGAACCAGTAGCTCAGCATGTTCATCCGCGGGAACGCCACGTCCGGCGCGCCGATCTGCAGCGGCATGATCTCGTTCGCGAACCCCACGAACAGCGGGGTCGCGAACAGCAGCAGCATGACCGTGCCGTGCATCGTGAACAGCTGGTTGTACTGCTCGTTGCTGACGACCTGCCGCCCGGGCGAGAACAGCTCCGCCCGGATCACCATCGCCATGACGCCGGCGAGGAGGAAGAACACGAACGAGGTGATGAGGTAGAGGTGCCCGATCACCTTGTGGTCGGTGGTCGTGATCCAGGACACCAGGACCGAGCCGCGGGTGCGCCGCCGCCGCGCGGGCGCCTCGGGAAGGGGGCGGCCGAGTAGGACCATGCCGTGCTCCCTTGGGACGGGGGGTGTCCTCAACTATTCGCCGGTCTCCCGTGAGACGCAAGACACACCCGTTCAACCCGACCTCCTACGCTGTTGTGTGTGGAGCGGATACTGGTGAGTTCTTGCCTGCTGGGCAGGCCCGTGCGGTACGACGGTGCCGCCAAGCCCGTCACGGACGACCTCTTCGAGCGCTGGCGCGCCGAGGGCCGCCTCGTCGCCGTCTGCCCCGAGATCGCCGGCGGCCTGCCCGTCCCCCGCCCCGCCGCCGAAATCGCCCCCCACGATCTCCTCCCCCTGACCCCCACGCCCCCATCCCATGAAGCAGCCACCCCTCCACCCCCTGACACAGCCACCGCTGCGGCCCCTAGCGCAGCCATCCCTCCGGCAGCCGCCACTCCAACAGGCGACCTGAAATCCCCTCTCGACCGGGCGGCGCGGGTCATGACAGCGTCCGGCGAGGACGTCTCCGCGGAGTTCATGCGCGGCGCGCACATCGCCCTCGAGACCGCACGCCGGGCGGGCGCCCGGATCGCGGTCCTGAAGGAGTCGAGCCCCTCCTGCGGGAGCCACCACGTCTACGACGGCACCTTCAGCGGCACCCGCGTCTCCGGAATGGGCGTCACCACGGCACTGTTGATGTCAGCGGGGATCCGGGTGTTCAGCGAGGACGAACTTCCCGAAGCCGCCGCCTACCTGGCAGAACTGGAATCTTGAGGCCCCGCATGCGCATCGCTCTGGTCGACTCCGGCTTCGGTCTGCTCGCCGCCGCCGCCGCGGTCCGGCGCGTCCGCCCCGACGCCGACCTGGTGCTGTCCTGGGACCCCGACGGCGCCCCCTGGGGCCCGCGCCCGCCGGAAGAGATCACCGAGCGGGCGCTGGCCTGCGCCGGCGCCGCCGCGACCACCGAGCCGGACGCGCTGATCGTGGCCTGCAACACCGCCACCGTGCACGCGCTGCCCACCCTGCGGTTGGCGTTCGAGCCCGCCGTCCCCGTGATCGGGACCGTCCCGGCGATCAAGCCCGCCGCCGCGGCCGGCGTCCCCGTGGCGGTATGGGCCACGGTCGCGACCACTCACAGCGCCTACCAGGCCGACCTGATCCGCCGCTTCGCCCCGGACGTCCCCGTCCACCGCGTCGCCTGCCCGGGCCTCGCCGACGCCGTCGACTCCGGTGACCCGCGCCTCCTGCGCACCGCCATCGACACCGCCGTCCGCGCCACCCCCGACGACGTGAAGCACGTCGTCCTGGGCTGCACCCACTACGAGCTGATCGGCCCGCAGATCGCCGCGGCCTTCCCCTCCTCCCCCGAACTCTTCAGCTCCGCCGCAGCCCTCGCCACGCAGACACTCCGCCGTCTCGACCAGCCCGCCATGCCGGACGCCGCCCCCACCGGCACCCTGACCGTCTTCCAGAGCGGCCGCCGAACCGACCTCCCCCCAGTCGCCCAGCGCTACTGGCACACCCTCCTCCCCTCCCCGGTCCCCTAACCCGAGCGCCCTCCGCTCACCCGGCCCCTCCAACAACCGAAACCCACTCCCCCAACGGCCCAGCGCTCCCCGGCCACCCAAGCGGCCCAAGCCCCCACCCACCCGGCCGTTCGAACGGCTGAGGCCCCGCCCCCACGACCCACCCGACGGCCCGACCGGCTGAAACCCCGGCTCATCCGGCCGTCCGAACGGCTGGGGCCCCACCCCGCTGACGGACTGACCGGCTGAAGCCCCTTCCCAGCGGCCCGACCGGTCGAAGCCCCGCTCTCCTGGCCGTTCGAGCGGCTGGGGAGGCCGGACGTCTCGCACTGCCGTAGCCGTCTGAGCGGCCCGGGGGGCCGCCACCTCCCTCTCTCCTCAACGTTGGCGCGCCGACCGGTAGGTGGTCAGCTCGGGGTCGTGTGCGGGGTCGCGGGCATCAGGCCGGTTGTCGGGGTGTTCTGTGCCGGGCCAACGTTGCCGCCTCCGTTGAGCGGGCGCGGGCGGCTCGACTGACGCGTGGTGATGCCGGGGCCGTAGTGAGCCAGGGCCCTGGCCGCCTCCGCAGGATGATCGGTGGCGACCTCGATGCGCCCGTCGGGCAAGGGACCCACGCTGAAGATGTCGAAGGCCGGTTGCTTGGGCCGCGCCATGATCTGCGAGACGACCCGGTTCGCGTCGGCCTCGTTCCGATAGGCGCCGCGGATCTCCACGGTCACGTCGTGGACGGCACCGCAGACGGCCGTGTCCAGACGTTCGCTCGGGAGCCGGTAGACGATCACCTTGCGCCAGGCGGTGTCGATCGCAAGCCCCGCGTACCAGCGCTCCAGCGGCCCGGGCCGGCGTCCGTGCTTCGTCACCTCCTTGCCACCTCCCACGACGTTCTGGATGGTGGCGGCGGCACGGCCGAGAGCCGCCTGGTCGGGCGGACTCGAACTGGTGGGATCGGGGGTGAGCGGAGTGCTCCGTCTGGGCGCTCCGCAGTACTTCGGTGGCGCGTCGACCCCCGGCGGGGGCGCGACGGCGATCAAGGTGTTCGGCGAACGCGTCCCGATCGTCCCGGTCGTCGCGGGCTGGCCGGCTGGGCGGGACGCGGCCCAGATCTGGGGGATACCCACGGCCGTCGCGGCCGCCGCTCCGGCCACCGCGACGATCGTCGCGTTCCGGGCGCGCCTGCGGCGGCGCACGCGCCTGGTCAGTTCCGCCGAGCCGACCGACAGGGGATGTGCCTCATCCGCCAGCTCTCCGATACGGCGGGCCAGCATCTCTTCGAGCTTCGACTCCATTGCCCTCTCCTACTTCCTCGCCGCCGGACGAGGCCGCGCGCCCGTCCCGCGCGCGGACCCCGACCGTCCCTCGTATGCGGCTTCGCCTTCGCCCAGGAGCTCGGCCAGGCGCTGATGCGCCTCGCTCAGGTAGCGCTTGACCGAGCCCTCGCGGCAGCCCAGTTCGGCCGCGATCTGGGCGACGGTCAGGTCCTCGTAGTAGCGCAGCACCGCGCAGGCCCGCTGTCTCGGCGACAGTCGCGCCAGTGCGGCGCGCACGTCCGCGTTCACCACGACCTGGCCGGACGCGTCGGGCACATAGTCCCGGCGGTGGAACAGAGGACTCACCCTGCTCCAGACCCGCCCGCTCCGTTTCGAGTCCAGGAACCGGTTGAGCATGATCCGCCGGACATATCCCTCGGCCTCGTCCTCCGTCCGGTGGCCGGGCCGGGCGAACGCACGCACCAGTGCCTCCTGCACCAGGTCGTCCGCCTCGGCATCGTCACCGCATAGCAGGAACGCGTACCGTTTCAACGCCGCGCCCCGCCGGTCCGCGAGCGCGGCCATGGTCTGAGCCCAGACAGCCATGCAACCTCCGCCTCAACGTCGTCACCCTGAAAAACGGCTGACAGGGCCAGAACGTTGGGGTGGATCCGCGAATTGTTTCCAGCCGATCACGCAGCGCGTGCGGCGAACGTCCGTTTGCCCTGGTCAGGAAGATCCTCCTGAAGGACGGTCGCGAAACCGCGGGGCAGCAGAGCCGCGGGCTCTCCCTCTCCGAGACACCATTCGGCGGGGAGGCCCGGCCGCCGACGCCGGGCATCCTCGGTGAACGCCTCCCACAGGACGAGCCCGCCCGGCCGCACGGCCCCGACCGCCGGACCGAAGACCCGCTCATCCCAGAACCCGGTACAGAGCACGACCGCGTACCTGTCATGCCCAGTGGGCCGCCAGGTCGAGAGATCTGCCTGAACGAGCGTGACCAGACCGTCCAGACTCCGCCGACGAGCCTCGTTGCCCAGCATGCCCAACGCGACCTCGGACACGTCGACAGCCGTTACCGCTCGCCCTTCCGCCGCGAAACGCAGCGCACTCCCGGACGGGCCGGAGGCCAGGTCCAGCACCGGGCCCTCCGGCAGCTCCTGGGAGAGCGCCCACTCGACCAGCGGGTGTGGCGCGAACCTCGGCTCCCCGGCGGCTTCGTACTTGGCGTTCCAGCGCGCCCGGTCCGGATGCGCGAACAGATCCCCGTGCGCCATCAGTACTTGGGGGGACGACGGAACAGCCAGCCGAAGAACCCACGGCGTGGCGGCCGGGCAACGATGCTCCCGCTCCGCACGGCCCCGACGACCTCCACCCGCAGGAACGTCTCCGGAGCCGTCCCGCTCGCCGTTCGCGGAGCACGGACCTTCACCGATCCGCTCTTCACCTTGACCTCGTCGGCGTCCACCACGATCCCTGGACGGGTCACGATCGTCAGGCTGCCGCTCCTGACCTCGGCGTCGATCCGAAGAGTGCCATGGCTGACGACGGCGGACGTCAGGTCCAGCTTCACACTGCCGCTGCCCACCGCGACGTCCATCGCGCGCGGCACCACCCACTCGCCTTCGCGCGCCAAGGCACTGCTGCCGACTTCGATTCGCACCAGATCCTTGGCCTGAGCGGCAGGTGCGGAAGGACGACCATCCCGACGGGGTGCCGGAAGATCGGTGACCAGAACCGCGAGGTCGGACTCCGTGCGAGCCGAGAGTGCCTTGTCGAGACGCTCGTCCAGCTCTTCCAAAGTCAGCCGGCCGTCCCCGGCCGCAACCCTCAGCTGCTCGGCGATTCGATCCCGGTCCTCATGCGAAACCCGCAACTCGGTGCGCCGCTCCGGCAGGTTCTCCTCGGTCATGGAGAGAACAGTATTCGCTCCCGCCATCCAAGAGCAGTGCTTCGTTCCAGAGCGCCCCGCGCCGGCCCCCTCCCAACCGGCCGCCCGCATACCCACGCCTCAGACACCCATAAGTCATCAGCAACAGTCGGCCGATGCCCCACCCACCACACCCCAGCCAGAGACATCGGGTCACACCCACAGAGCGGCCGGGAAGGCAGCGACAGGCAAGTCCGCTGCCGAACAGGCAATGACCACAGGACGCCTCCCGAGGGGACCGAGAGAAAACCGAGTGCGCCAATCATTCGCCGACAGCCGAACAGCGCCCGACTCTGCAGGAGCGACCCCTATAAACGAGAAAGGCCCCGCCACGAGAGTGGCGGGGCCTTTCACCCATGCAAATAGAAGTAGGGCCCGCCACATTGTGGCGGGCCCTACCCAATATAAGTCCGGCGGCGTCCTACTCTCCCACACAGTCTCCCATGCAGTACCATCGGCGCTGAGGGGCTTAACTACCGGGTTCGGGATGGGACCGGGTGTTTCCCCCTCGCCATAACCACCGAACGATCAACGCACAACCCCACAGGGGCCGGCAAGTCTCGTCCGAGCCGTCAAAGCTCAGTATTCAATTCAATGCGGTACAACCCAGTTGTTTTCTGGGAACCACACAGGGACGCGAATCATCTCGTTACACCGCAGCGATTGGTTTGAACGTTCAGTGTGTTCAAGCCACTCGGCCTATTAGTACCGGTCGACTCCACACGTTACCGCGCTTCCATCCCCGGCCTATCAACCCAATCG
>NZ_JBFAOF010000063.1:0-16841 GCF_040675125.1 Spirillospora sp. NPDC049652
GAGGGGGCGGCCCGGCGGTGGGCCCGGTGGACGGCCCTGCGGTGGGGCCGCCGGCGGGACCGGTGGCGGGGCCGCCGATGGGCCCGGGAGCAGGGCCGGCTCCGGAGCCTGGGCCCGGGCCGGGCGGGCCGGCCGGGACGGTCGTCGCGGCCGTCTCCCTCGGGCCGTACTCGCCGCGCCGGGCCTTGGTCCAGATGTAGACGACGACACCGATCAGCATCGCCAGGATGCCGAGCATGACGGCCTGCTCACCGGAGCTGTAGACGATGGCGAAGGAGAAGACCAGCGCGATGATCGCCACGGTCATGTCCTTGGCCATCCGCGCCTTGTTGACCGTCCGGCCGCCGGTGACGAGCCAGAACAGCTGGGCCGCGGCGGAGAAGAAGTACGGGATCGCGGTGGTGAAGGACGCGAAGAGCAGGATCGTGTTGAAGGTGTTCTCGGACGCGTAGGCGAACAGCAGCATCAGGGTGGTCAGGCCGGTCCCGACGAGGATGCCGACGACCGGGGCCTCGCGGCCGGACAGCCGGCCGAACGCCTTGGGGAACATGCCGTCCCGGGCGGCCGCCATGGGCATCTCGGCGACCAGCATCGTCCAGCCGTTCAGCGCCCCGATGCCGGAGATGATCGCGCAGACCGCCATCACGTTGCCCCACAGGGAGCCGCCGAACATGTTGTTCAGCGCGTCGGCGAACGGGGCGGTGGAGTTCTTCAGCTGGTCGTGCGGCACGCTGCCGAAGACGGCGAGGGTGGCGAGCAGGTACATCGCGCCGCAGGCGAGGACGCCGTAGACGCTGGCCTTGCCGACGTTGCGCTCGGGGTTCCTGATCCGCTCGGCGACGATGGTCACCGACTCCATGCCGGAGTAGATGAACAGGATCAGGCCGAGGGACAGCGAGATCGCGTTCCACATGGAGCCGCCCTCGGCGTTGAACGGGCCGAAGTTGGCGGACTTCATGAAGAACAGCCCGACGATGCCGACGAAGATCAGCGGGACGAACTTCAGCACGGTCGTGACGCTCTGGAAGAGCCCGATGTTCTTCACGCCGCTCAGGTTGACCAGCGCGGGGATCCAGATGCCGACGAGGCCGATCGCGATCTGCCCGGCGGTGCTGTCCCAGTGCAGGAAGTGGTTGACGTAGCCCACCCAGGCGACCGCGATGCCCGCGTTGCCGCCCCAGGCGGTGAGCCAGAACGACCAGGCGCTCCAGAACCCCATGAACTCGCCGAAGGCGCTGCGCGCGTAGGCGTAGGGCCCGCCGGACGCCGGGATCCGCGCGCCGAGCCGGCCGAAGACCAGGGCCAGCGCGATGGCCCCGATCGTGGTGGCGATCATGACGGGGAAGCTGATCGTCCCGATCGCCGCCAGCGAGGCGGGCAGCAGGAAGATGCCGGTTCCGACGATGTTGCCGACGACCAGGGCGGTGGCCTGCGGGAGGCCGAGCTTGCCGGCCTCGCCGAGCACGCGGCCGGGGTGCGGTTCCCCGGCTCTGTCGAGTTCGCCGGCCTCCCAGGCCGGCCTTGTCGCAGGCTCGCTCATATTACGGTGCCCCCCTCGACCGATCCGATCCGCCCCGGCCGCATAGCGATCATGCGGCATGCGGGGAATTACCCTTGGGCGGGTTGACGAAAACTCGCCAGCGATCAAGACGGTAGTACGCCCGAAATGCGAGTGGCTTCGGGCGCTTTTCACATTTACCGTGCCGAGGGTGCCGCATTACCGGCGCTTGGCCAGCTCAGGCGTCCAGGGGCCCCTGCAGCCAGCAGTTTCGGGGGTTCCGCGTTCCCGGCGTCGACGTTTCGGGGTCCGTTCTTTGAGGTTCCTTTGCCAGCCGTGACGACCCGGAGAGTTCGTCTTCGGCGCCGCCGCGCGACGGCGGTGACCGAGACCACAGACTGCTCGACAATTGAAAGGGAAAAAGACAACGCCCCGGCCGATAAGTCATCGGCCGGGGCGTCGCGAGAAAAGGTTCGGAGAAGTCTCGCGGGGGTCAGCCGCGGCACTTCCCGGCGAGGGCCTGGGCGGGATGCCCGATACAGGAGGGCACCGCGGCCTCCTCCTCCGCGCCCGCGGCGGGGCGCGCGGATCCCGCGCCCAGCACCGAGATCAGCACGAACGCGCCGACGAGCAGCGCGCCGACGAGCGCGACCGGGACGAGCGTCCAGCGGGACGGCAGCCCGAGGACGCTGGTCTCGTAGCCGCCGAACGCCGACAGGCGGCGGCCGAGCTCGGGATCGTCGGCGGTCAGCCGTCGCGCGATCTCCGCCAGCGTCTTGTGCTCACCCGCCGTCAGCCCCATGTGCCCGTCCCCCCGGTTCGGCGTTCGCCCTGATGTGAGGGATGGGTTTAGTCGGTTTTGAGCTTAATGTCCAGTTCGTGGGGCAGGCTTTACCTTCACGCCCGCCTCGGCCCCTCGGGGGCGCGCACGGCGTCCGGGCCGCGCGGGTCAGGAGTCCTGGGCGGTGCCCAGCGCGTCCGCGCCCGCCACGATCTCCGTGAGCTCCATGGTGATCTCCTCCTGGCGGGCCTCGTTCGCCTGCCGGGTGAGCTTGTCGATCAGCTCGTTGGCGTTGTCGGTGGCGGCCATCATCGCGGCCCGCCGGGCGGCGTGCTCGGACGCGGCCGACTCCAGCAGCATGTGCCACAGGCGGCTGTTCACGTACTGCCGGAGCAGGCCGTCCAGGAGCGTGACCGGGTCCGGCTCGAAGTCGTAGACCGACTCGGCCCCCCCGGCCGCCCCGCTCCGCTCCCCGCCCCGCCCGGCGTCCCCCTCGCCCTCGGGCACGTCCTCGACCTCCAGCGGCAGGATCCGCCGGACGGTCAGCCGCTGGGTCAGCATCGACACGAACTCGGTGTAGACGATGTGCACCCCGCCGACGCCGCCCTCGGCCGTCGGGCGGTCGAACGCCTCCAGCAGCGTCTGCCCGATCTCGGCGGTCGTCGCGAAGTCGGGCCGTCCGGAGTCGCCGTGCCAGGCGCGCTCGACCGGCACCCCCTGGAACCGGAAGTGGTCGATGCCCCGCTGGCCGGTGACGTACAGGACCGGCTCGCTGCCCTTCTCCCGCAGGTTCGCCATCAGCGCCTCGCCCTGCTTGATCGCGTTGTTGTTGAACGCGCCGCAGAACCCCCGGTCGCTGGTCACGATCAGCAGCGCCACCCGCGAGGTGTCGGGGTCCTCGTTCAGCAGCGCGTGGTCCATCTGGACGTGGTGGCTGATCAGGGACTCCACCGCCCGGGTCACCTGCCGCGCGTACGGCTTGGACTGGGCGAGCCGCTGCTGCGCCTGCGAGATCCGGGCGGCGGCTATCAGTTCCTGCGCCCGGGTGATCTTCGCCGTGGACTTCACCGAGCGGATGCGGTTGCGCAGTGCGCGCAGCTGAGCGGCCATGGGGCTCACCGTGCCACCGGCCCCGCCCCGGGCCGTGCCCTCGGACCCGTCCCATCACCGAAGCTTTGTCGGGACTTTCCCCCATGAGCGTCGTAGGTCACACGCCCCGCACCGCGGAGGTGGCGGCGGTCACGCAAGGCCGGCCACGAACCGCCCGGACCGGCCGCGCGGCGGCGCGGAACGGACGTGGCGACCGTCACGGCGCGGCGCGGGCGTCCCCGGGCCGTAACGCCGGGGAGCCGGTCATAAACTCGGGGGCATGGCAGCACCCCCCGGAGACGAGACCCGCACGTCCGGCAGCGCGCTCCGGCTCGACGGGCTGGTCAAGCGGTACGGCGCGAAGACCGCGGTGGACGGGCTGTCCTTCGGGGCCGCGCGCGGCGAGGTCACCGCGCTGCTCGGCCCGAACGGGGCGGGCAAGACCACCACGATCGAGATCTGCGAGGGCTTCCGGCGGGCCGACGCGGGCACCGTCCGGGTGCTCGGCCTCGACCCCGTCGCGGACGCCCGCGCGCTCAAGCCGCGCGTCGGCGTGATGCCGCAGTCCGGCGGGGTCCCCGGCACCGCGAAGGCCGGCGAGTTCCTGAAGCTCGTCGCCGCCTTCCACCGCCGTCCGCTCGACCCGGCCGCCCTGCTGGAGCGGCTCGGCCTGACCGAGCACGCGCGCACCCCGTACCGGCGCCTGTCGGGCGGCCAGCAGCAGCGGCTGTCGCTGGCCCTCGCCGTCGTCGGCCGTCCCGAGCTGGTGTTCCTGGACGAGCCGACCACCGGCCTCGACCCGCAGGCCCGGCACGCGACCTGGGACCTGGTCGCCGAGCTGCGCGACGCGGGCGTCTCGGTGGTGCTGACCACGCACTACATGGAGGAGGCCGAGCGGCTCGCCGACCACGTGGTGATCGTCGACCACGGCCGGGTCGTCGCGCAGGGCTCCCCCGGCGCGCTGACCGGGGCCGAGCGGCAGCTGCGCTTCCGCGCCCGGCCCGGCCTCGGCCTGGACGAGCTGGTCGCGGCGCTCCCGCCGGGCAGCGCGGCCAAGGAGTCGCCCGCCGGGCACTACCTCGTCGAGGGCGACGTCCGGCCCGAGCTGCTCGCGACCGTGACCGCCTGGTGCGCCTCGCACGGCGTCCTCACCGAGGACCTGCGGATCGAGCGCCGCACCCTGGAGGACGTCTTCCTGGAGCTGACCGGACGGGAGCTGCGCTCGTGACCACCACCGCCGAACGGCTCGACCTGACGCCCGCGCCGGGCGCCGTCCCGCTGCCCCGGATGATCGCCGCGCAGACCGGCTACGAGCTGCGCGCGCTGCTGCGCAACGGCGAGCAGCTGCTGCTGACGCTGATCATCCCGGTCGTGCTGCTGACGCTGTTCTCCGCGACCTCCCTGCTCGACGTCGGGCCGGGCCGGCGGGTCGACTTCCTCGCCCCCGGCATCCTGGCGCTCGCGGTCATGTCCACCGCGTTCACCGGACAGGCCATCGGCACCGGCTTCGAGCGCCGCTACGGCGTGCTCAAGCGGCTCGGCGCGACGCCGCTGCCCCGGGCCGGGCTGATCGCCGCCAAGACCCTCACCGTCGTCCTGGTGGAGGTCCTGCAGGCCGTGGTGATCGGCGCGGTCGCGCTCGCGCTCGGCTGGCACCCGCACGGCGACCCGTTCTCCGCGGCCGCCCTGCTGCTGCTCGGCACCGCCGCGTTCAGCGGTTTCGGGCTGCTCATGGCCGGGACGCTGCGCGCCGAGGCGACCCTCGCCGCCGCGAACCTGGTCTACATCCTGCTGCTGGCGGTCGGCGGCGTGGTGTTCCCGCTGACCAAGTTCCCGGACGGCGTGCGCGCCGCCCTGGAGCTGCTGCCGGTCTCCGCGCTCGCCGACGGGCTGCGGCAGGTCCTGCAGCACGGCGCGGCGCTGCCCGGCAAGCCCCTGCTCGTCCTCGCGGTGTGGGCCGTCGCCGGTCTCGTCCTCGCCGCCCGATTCTTCCGCTGGGAGTAGTCCCTTGGCCCTCGCCGAAGCCCCCGGTTCGGCCCTTCCGGCGGGTGGCGCGAGCCGCGCCGCCCGGTTCTCGCTCGGAGCCGTCCCGCCGCCCGCGCTGATCCTGCTCGGCATCCTGTCGCTGCAGGTCGGAGCGGGCATCGCCAAGCACCTGTTCGGCCAGCTGCCGCCCGCCGCCCTCGTGCTCCTGCGGCTGGTCACCTCCGCGGTCGTCCTCGCGTTCGTGGCGCGCCGGGCGCTGCGGACGCTCCTGCGCGACCACTCGCGGCGCAGCCTGGCGATCGCGGCGGGCTTCGGCCTGACGCTCGGGCTGATGAACTTCGCGATCTACCAGTCGTTCTCCCGGATCCCGCTGGGCGTCGCGGTCACCATCGAGTTCCTCGGGCCGCTCGCGGTCGCGGTGTTCGCGTCCCGCCGTCCGCGCGACCTGCTGTGGACGGCCCTCGCGGCCGCCGGCGTGCTGCTGCTGGCCCGCGGCAGCGGCAGCGCCACCGACCTGGTGGGCATCGGCTTCGCGCTGCTCGCGGGCGTCGGCTGGGCGCTCTACATCCTGCTCAGCGCCGCCACCGGCCGCCGCTTCTCCGGCTCCACCGGCCTCGCCGTCGCCAGCATCGTCGCGACCGCCGCGATCCTGCCGGTCGGCATCGCCACCGGCGGCACCCGGCTCCTCGACCCGCGGCTCCTGCTGCTCGGCCTCGGCGTCGGGCTGATGTCCTCGGTGATCCCCTACTCGCTGGAGCTGGAGGCGCTGCGCCGCATGCCGGCCCGCGTGTTCGGCATCCTGATGAGCCTGGAGCCCGCCGTGGCCGCGCTGGTCGGCGTCGTCCTCCTCGGCGAGGTCCTGTCGGGCCTGCAGTGGCTCGCGATCGTCTGCGTGATGGCCGCCTGCGCGGGCGCCACCCTCGGCGAGAAGCCCCCACCCGAGACCCCGCAGCCCTAACGGCGTTTTACAAAGTCTCGGCCCATTTCGCTCGCCTAGGGCTCGCTACGTGACCGTGCCTTCGAGACAGGGCTTGGCCGCCGCCTGTGGGCGCGTGATGTGGCGGGTGGGGGGGTAGCGTGCGAGGATCGATCTCGGGACGGACCCGGCGTCCCGACCAGAGCTTGAGAGGAGCCGCCGTGACCGGCCTGAACGACGAGCAGGGGCTGCCGCCCGAGTACTTCGAGGCCGGCCAGGCGTCGTTCGTGGACTTCCTGCGGCTGCACTCGCCCGAGCTGCTCCCGGTGAACCGGTCGCCCGAGGCCGCCCGGCCGCTGGAGCTGCCGCACGGCACCACGGTGCTCGCGCTGACCTTCCCCGGCGGGGTGCTGATGGCGGGCGACCGGCGCGCCACGCAGGGCCACCAGATCGCCTACCGCGGGCTGAACAAGGTCCAGCGCGGCGACGACCACTCGGCGGTCGCGTTCGCCGGGACGGTCGGCCTGGCGATGGACATGGTCCGGCTGTTCCAGGTCGAGCTGGAGCACTACGAGAAGATGGAGACCGTCCCGCTGTCGCTGCCGGGCAAGGCGCGGCGGCTCGGCGCGGTCGTCCAGGCGAACCTGGCCGGAGCGCTGCAGGGCCTCGCGGTCGTGCCGCTGCTCGCCGGCTGGGACCTCGCCGACGGCGTCGGCCGCATCTACTCCTACGACATCACCGGCGCGCCCACCGAGGTCCGCCGGTACCACGCGGACGGCTCCGGCTCGCCGTACGCCTCGGGCGCGCTGAAGAAGCTCTACCGGGACGACCTGACCGAGGACGAGGCCGCCCAGGTCGCCGTCCAGGCCCTCTACGACGCCGCCGACGACGACTCGGCGACGGGCGGTCCCGACCTGGCCCGCCGCATCTACCCGTCGCTGGCCGTGGTCACCGCCGACGGCTTCCGCGCCTACTCCGACGAGCGCGCCGGGGAGATCGCCGAGGCCGTGGTGCGCGAGCGCGCCGCCCGGCCGGACGGGCCGAACGCCCCGCTGCGCTGACCCCGGCGCGCCCGGGGCCGCGTTCTGTCGGGGGTCCCTCGTAGGCTGCCGGTATGCCACGCGCGAACGAGGAGGCCGCCGAGCTGCTGCGGGAGCTCGCCGACCTGCTGTCCATCACCGGCGGCGACGCCTTCAAGATCCGGGCCTACGAGAAGGCCGCCCGGGCGGTCGAGGGCTTCCCGGAGGACATCTCCGGGCTCGGCCTCCCCGGCCTGCGGAAGATCCCGACGGTCGGCGAGGCGATCGCCAAGAAGCTGCTCGACTTCAACGAGACCGGCACCATCCGGCAGGTGGAGGACCTGCGCGCGCAGATCCCCGCCGGGGTGCGGGCGCTGACCGAGATCCCGTCGCTCGGCCCGAAGCGCGCCTACCAGCTGTACGACGAGCTGGGCGTCTCCTCGGTCGCCGAGCTGTCCGAGGCGATCGCCGGAGACCGGCTCAAGGGCCTCAAGGGCTTCGGCCCGAAGTCGGCCGAGAACCTGCGGCACGGCATCGAGCTGCTCGGGCAGACCCGCGACCGCTCCCCGGTCGACGTCGCCGCCCAGCTGGCCGACGACGTCGTGGCCGCCCTCTCCGAGCTTCCCGGCGTCCAGCGGTGCCGGTACACCGGGTCGCTGCGGCGCATGCGCGAGACCATCGGCGACGTGGACGTGCTGGCCGCGGCGGACGACCCGCACCCGGTGATGGAGGCGTTCAAGGCGCTGCCGTTCGTCACCGAGATCATCGGCAGCGGCGACAAGAAGTCCTCGGTGCGCACCTCGCGCGGCCTCCAGATCGACCTGCGGGTCGTCCCCCTGGAGTCGTGGGGCGCGGCGCTGCAGTACTTCACCGGCTCGCAGGCCCACAACATCCGCACCCGCGAGATCGCCGTCCGGGCCGGGCTGAAGCTGTCGGAGTACGGGCTGTTCGACGTCGAGTCGGGCGCGCTGGTGGTGTCGGAGACCGAGGAGGAGGTGTACCGGCGGCTCGGGCTGCCCTGGATCCCGCCGCCCCTGCGCGAGGACACCGGCGAGATCGAGGCGGCGCGGTCCGGCGAGCTCCCCCGCCTCGTCCAGGTGGAGGACCTGCGCGGCGACCTGCACACCCACACCGACCTCACCGACGGCGTGGCGTCCCTGGAGGAGATGGTCGCGGCCGCCGCCGAACGCGGCCTGGAGTACTACGCCGTCACCGACCACGCGCCCGACCTGGTCATGCAGCGGATGACCGACGAGAAGATGCTCGCCCAGCGCGAGCGCATCCGCGAGCTCCAGAAGGAGTACCCGCAGCTGGCGATCCTGCACGGCACCGAGCTGAACATCGGCCCCGACGGCTCGGTCGACTGGGACGCCGACTTCCTCGCCGGCTTCGACGTGTGCGTGGCGTCCGTCCACTCGCACTTCACCCAGAGCCGCGACGAGGTGACCCGCCGCCTGATCACCGCGTGCGAGAACCCGCACGTCAACGTGATCGGCCACCCCACGGCCCGGTCCCTCGGCCGCCGCGCCCCGGTCGACGCCGACTGGGACGAGGTCTTCCGCGCCGCCGCCCGCACCGGGACGGCGATGGAGGTCAACTCGTTCCCCGACCGCCTGGACCTGCCCGCCGACCTGGCCCGCCGGGCGCTGCGGCTCGGCGTGCGGTTCGCGATCGACACCGACGCGCACTCGGTCGGCGACATGCGCAACATCCGGTACTCGGTCGGCACCGCCCAGCGCGCCTGGCTCACGCCCGACGACGTGATCAACACCTGGCCCCTGCCCCGCCTCCGCGAGTTCCTCGCCAAGAAGGGCTGACGGCGCCCGACCCCGCTTCTGGCACCTGGCCACGCTGACGGCGCCCGACCACGGCCGCAGGCCCCGTCCAGACGTCTGGACGGGGCCTGCGGCCGTCGTGTGGAGTTGCGGAAGCCCGAGAGGTCAGGCGGGCTGGGGGGCGGTGCGGGAGGACGGCGCGGGGGCCGCCGTGTCGGCCACGGGCATGGGGCCTCGGTCGCGGGTCGCGAACAGGATGCTCAGGGCGGTGATCCAGACCAGCACCGAGCCGAGCATGTGGAGCACGACCAGCGGGCCGGGGACGCCCATGAAGTACTGGATGTAGCCGAGCGCGCCCTGGGCCAGCTCCAGCCCGACCAGGACCAGCACGCGGCGGCGGTAGGCGGCGGGCGCGCCGGTCCGGACGGCCGCGACCAGGGCCAGGACGGTCAGCGCGACGGTGAGCCAGGCGAGGCCGCTGTGCACGCGGGTCACGTCCTCGATCTCGAAGCCCCAGCGGCGGGCCTTGTCGTCGCCGGCGTGCGGGCCGGTGCCGGTGACGATCGTCCCGGCGACCAGGACCGCCGCGGCGGCCGCCGCCAGCAGCGCCGACAGGCGGCGCAGCAGCGGCCCGACGACCCGCCGGGGGGCCGCGTCGCCCTCGCCCGCGCGCTCGTACAGGGCCACGCAGAACACCAGCATGGCCGGGGAGATCAGGAAGTGCAGCGCGACCGCCGCCGGGTGCAGCTTGGTCAGCACCACGATGCCGCCGATGACGGCCTGCGCGACCACGCTCATGGGCTGGGCGAACGCCCAGCGGACCAGGTCGCGGCGGCGCGGGCGCAGCCGCAGCGCGGCGACGAAGACCAGCACGCCGATCGCCAGCACCACGAAGGTGATCATCCGGTTGCCGAACTCGATCGCCATGTTGGCGGCCGAGTGCGCCGGGTTGTGCGTGGGGACGAGGCTGTCGCCGGAGCACCGGGGCCAGTCGGGGCAGCCGAGGCCGGACTTGGTCACCCGGACCGCGCCGCCGGTCGCGACGATCACCGCGTTGCCGATGACGCCGAGCAGCGCCAGCAGGCGCAGCGACGCCGGGGTGGGATTCCAGAAGGAGTCGGTCACCCGGGTCAGCGGATTGCGCGACGGGCGGGGGTCAGCAGCGGTCTCGGATCGTTCGGCCACGTGCTTCATCGTATGGCCGGGCCCCGGAAGCCTTGACCCGGCCCCCATCCAAGGCGTATGGGCGTGTCGCCCCTCCTGCGGCGTCCCTGCGAGCCGCTGGGCGGCCCCGAGAACGCGGCCGGGACGGGCGGTCGGGCCGGTCAGTCGTAGGGCCCCTGGGAAGGCGGCGGGACGAACCCGGACGGTCCCGGATCGGCCCAAGGCGGGCCCTGCCGGCGGCCGGGCGGCGCGGTGCGCAGGAACGCCTGCCGGGCCAGGCCCATGAGGTCCAGCAGGGAGTCGCGGCGGCCCTCGAACCAGTGCGGCTCGGCGACGCCGCGCTCGGCGCGCTTGTGCAGGAGGGCGAGCTCGGTCGCGGCGAGCTGGTAGTCCTCCATGGCCTTGGCCGCGCCGCGCCCGCCGAGCGCGCGGGCCCAGCGGCGCGCGGCGCGGCGGGCCGGGATCGAGCGCAGCATCCCGATGTCGGCGGGGGTGACCAGGCCGGTCGGCTGGTACAGCGGCAGGACGTGCTCGATCCGCTTGACGGTGTTGCGCCGTTCGACCAGCACGACCGCCAGCAGCGCCGCGAGGACGACCGCGTCCAGGACGTAGACCGAGCCGAGGCCGCCGAGGCCCATGGCGGCGGCGCCGTTCCACAGGCCGTGCAGCAGCATGGCCCCGAGCAGGCCGAGGACGGGCGCGACGGCGCGGCCGCGCCGGTGGGTGGCGGCCCAGGCGACGCCGATGCCGGTCATGGACGTGAACAGCGGGTGGCTCAGCGGCGCGACGATGCCGCGCAGTATGAAGACGGTCTGCAGCTGCTTGGTGCCGCCGAGGTCGAACGCGCGCATGTAGTAGGTGACGTTCTCCATCATGGCGAAGCCGAGGCCGACCATGCAGGCGTACATGATCCCGTCCGCGAAGCCGTCGATCTCGTTGCGCCGCCACCAGAGCAGGCCGAACAGGACCGCGCCCTTCAGCGACTCCTCGATCACCGGGGCGCCGAAGACGGCGCTGATGAAGTGCCCCTTGACCTCGCCGAAGATCGGGACGGTCACGTAGAGCAGGCCGAGGGTGTTCAGCACGAGCGCGCCGAGGACGGCGACGCCGGCGCCCCACATGAACGAGAACACCAGGGCCCGGGGCGGCTCGGGCTCCATCCGGTCGAGCGTGAGGACCAGCGCGATCAGCAGGGGGATGGGGAGGATCGCGAGGATCATCCCGACCCAGAACCCCGCGCCGCCGTAGAGGGCGTCGATGCCGAGCGCGATGAGCGCGCACAGCGACGAGGCGGTGAGTCCCATCACCAGGGCCACGGGGGGACGCCCCGGCATCCGCCCTTCGAGGACCGCCTTCGGGTCGATGCGCGCCATAGCGGGAGCGTAACGGTCCAACGGGCGGCACGGCGACGCGACCCCGGCCGACCTGCGGCGATGCCGTCGCGCCTGGCGGCGTCCGGGCCCGCGCGCGGCGCGGTCAGTGCAGGAGCGGGTCCACGGCGACGGCGGTGAACAGCAGCGCCAGGTAGACGTTGGAGAGGTGGAAGAAGCGCATGGGGCGCAGGTGCACGCCCGTGACGCCCCGCAGGACGTCCTTCACTAGCCGGTGCCCCTCGGCGAGGAAGACCAGGCCAAGGACGATCGCGACGGTCCCGTACACCGGGGTCATCCCGGCGACCGGCCAGAGCAGCAGCGAGCACGCGACGGTCGCCCAGGTGTAGGCGAGGCTCTCGCCGAGGACCCGCTTCTCGGACGCGACGACCGGCAGCATCGGGACCTTGGCGACGGCGTAGTCCTCCTTGTAGCGCATCGCCAGCGTCCAGGTGTGCGGCGGCGTCCACAGGAACACCACGCCGAACAGGATGAACGGGGTCCAGTCGACGGAGCCGCGGACGGCCGACCAGCCGATCAGCACGGGCATGCAGCCCGCGATGCCGCCCCAGATGATGTTCTGGGAGGTGCGCCGCTTCAGCAGCAGCGAGTACACGAAGACGTAGAACAGGATCGCGAACAGCGACATCGCGGCCGACAGCACGTTCACCGCGAGCGCGAACCCGACGGTGGAGACCACCGCGAGGGCGATCCCGAAGGCGAGCGCCCGGCCCGGCAGGACCTGCGCGCGGGCCAGCGGACGGCGCCGGGTGCGGCGCATCTTGGCGTCGATGTCGCGGTCGATGTAGCAGTTGATCGCGTTCGCCGCGCCCGCCGACATCCAGCCGAAGGCGAAGGTGAGCAGCACCCGGCCGAGCGCGGGCACGCCGTCCGCGGCCAGGAACATCACCGGGATGGTCGTGATCAGGAGCAGCTCGATCACGCGGGGCTTGGTGAGCGCCACGTAGGCGCGGACGCTCGCGCCGAGCGTCCGCCTCTCGGCCGGGGCCGCCGCCGGAGGGGCCGACACCGATGCCGCCCCCGGCATCTGGTCGTCCAGCTGCTCGACCCCGAGCTTGTTACTGAGCACCGTCACAATCGGGTCCACGTCCAACTAGGCAAGGGAATTCGCGTCCGCCAAATCGCGTCACCAAGCGGTGCCCCCGCGATCCTTCGGGCCGTCCCGGGACGGGTGCCCCGGTCCGGACTACTGCTGTCGCGGTCGTCTTCGACGTCGTACCGATCGCTCTCAACCGCGGGACCACTGTAGTCCGCCCCCTCCGGGGTTCACGCACCGGGGCACCGGACGCGCCGCCCGCCCGGCCCGGCCCCCGCCCCACCTGCGACGTCGCGGCGGCCCCCCGGGCGGCCCGGCCAGGAGGGCCCGGCCGGAGGATCCGTCCCGGTTCCGCCGCGCGAGGGGTTATGCCGCGAAACGATCGGGCAGGCTCCCGGGGAGGACGGATCGGAGGGTCCCTCCCGGGAGGACGGACCGGACGGTCCGCCCGGAAGGCCGGGGCCTTGGGCCGGACGACGTCACGGGAGCCGGCGCGGAGGTTGGATAGGCTCGGAGGCAGGGCCGGAGCGATCTCGCCGGAGCGCCCGTGACACGGATCGTCCATCGTCCCGTGGGCCCGCAGGGGAACACGCGCGGTGCGCGTCATGTTGCGACGTACGCGACAGAAGGACCTCCGCCTCCGTGTGACAGACATCGCTATATATGTGGTTCGAGAGGAGCCTGGCGTTCCGTGAGTGGGGACAACAGCACGTTTGAGTGGTCCGAGCTGGACCGGCGGGCGGTGGACACGGTCCGCGCCCTCGCGATGGACGCGGTCGAGGAAGCCGGTTCCGGGCACCCCGGGACGGCCATGAGCCTGGCGCCCGCCGCCTACCTTCTGTTCCAGCGTTTCCTGAGGCACGACCCGACCGACCCGGACTGGGCGGGTCGCGACCGCTTCGTCCTGTCCTGCGGGCATTCCAGCCTGACCCTGTACATCCAGCTCTACCTGTCGGGCTACCCGCTGACCCTGGACGACCTGAAGCACCTGCGCAAGTGGGGCAGCCTCACGCCGGGCCACCCCGAGCACGGCCACACCGCCGGGGTGGAGACCACCACCGGCCCGCTCGGCCAGGGCATCGGCAACGCGGTCGGCATGGCGATGGCGGCCCGCCGCGAGCGCGGCCTGTTCGACCCCGACACCGCCGCCGGCGAGTCCCCCTTCGACCACCGCGTGTGGGTGATCGCCTCCGACGGCGACATCGAGGAGGGCATCAGCCACGAGGCCAGCGCGATCGCGGCGCACCAGCGCCTGGGCAACCTGGTCATGATCTACGACGACAACCGGATCTCGATCGAGGACGACACCGCGATCGCCAAGTCGGAGGACGTCAAGGCCCGCTACGCCGCCTACGGCTGGGACGTGCGGACCGTCGACTGGGCGGCCGACGGCGAGTACCACGAGAACGTGGCGGCGCTCGCCGAGGCGATGCGCGCCGCCGAGCTCGAGACGACCCGGCCGACGCTGATCTCGCTGCGCACGATCATCGGCTGGCCGGCGCCGAACAAGAAGAACACCGGCAAGATCCACGGCTCCGCGCTCGGCGCGGACGAGGTCGCCGCCACCAAGAAGATCCTCGGGATGGACCCCGAGCGCACGTTCGACGTCGACCCGGAGGTCCTGGAGCACGCGCGCGGCGTCGTCGAGCGCGGCCGCAAGGCCCACGCCGAGTGGGACCGGCGCTACGAGGCCTGGCGCAAGGCCAACGCCGACCAGGCCGCCCTCTACGACCGGATCTCGCGCCGGGAGCTGCCGGGCGGCTGGAAGGACGCCGTCCCGTCCTTCCCGGCGGGCAAGGCCCTGGCCACCCGCGCCGCGTCCGGCGAGGTGCTGAACGCCCTGGCCCCGGTGCTGCCGGAGCTGTGGGGCGGCTCGGCCGACCTGGCCGAGTCCAACAACACCACGATGAAGGGCGAGCCGTCCTTCATCCCCGAGGAGTTCCAGACCAAGGAGTTCCCGGGCGGCCCGTACGGCAGGACGCTGCACTTCGGCATCCGCGAGCACGGCATGGGCTCGATCCTGAACGGCATCGCCCTGCACGGCGGCACCCGTCCCTACGGCGGCACGTTCCTGGTGTTCAGCGACTACATGCGCCCGGCCGTGCGGCTCGCGGCGCTGATGAAGCTGCCGGTCACCTACGTCTGGACGCACGACTCCATCGGCCTCGGCGAGGACGGCCCGACGCACCAGCCGGTCGAGCACCTGTGGGCGCTGCGCGCGATCCCGGGGCTGGACGTCGTCCGCCCGGCCGACGCCAACGAGACCGCCGTCGCGTGGCGGACGATCCTGGAGCACACCGACCGCCCGGCGGGCCTGGTGCTGTCCCGGCAGAAGCTGCCGACCTTCGACCGGTCCGGCGACATGGGGTCGGCCGAGGGCGTCGCCCGCGGCGGCTACGTGCTCGCCGACGCCGACGGCGGCCGGCCCGAGGTGATCATCATCGCGACCGGCTCGGAGGTGCAGATCGCCGTGGCCGCCCGCGAGGCGCTGCAGGCCGAGGGCACCCCGACCCGCGTGGTGTCGATGCCGTCGGTCGAGTGGTTCGAGGAGCAGGACGACTCCTACAAGCAGCAGGTGCTGCCCGCCGGCGTGCGGGCCCGCGTCGCCGTCGAGGCGGGCGTCGGGCTCGGCTGGCGCGGCTACGTCGGCGACGCCGGCGAGATCGTGAGCCTGGAGCACTTCGGCGCGTCCGCCGACTACGAGACGCTGTTCGAGCAGTTCGGCTTCACCGCCGAGAAGGTCGCGGCGGCGGCGCGGGCCAGCCTCATCAAGGCCGGCTCCCCCGGCGCGGGCCGCGGCAGCACCACCGGTAACTGAGGCGAGAGGAAGCGAGCGATGAGCGACACACTGAAGAAGCTCTCCGGTCTGGGCGTGTCGATCTGGCTGGACGACATCAGCCGCGAGCGGCTGCGCAGCGGCAACCTCGAGCAGCTGGTCAAGGAGAAGAGCGTGGTGGGGGTCACCTCCAACCCCACGATCTTCGCCAAGGCGCTGAGCAAGGGCGACGCCTACGACGGCCAGGTCCGCGACCTCACGGTGCGCGGCGTGGACGTCGAGGAGGCGGCCCGCGCGATCACCACCTACGACATCCGCTGGGCCGCCGACGTGCTGCGCCCGGTCTACGACCGCACCGAGGGCGTGGACGGCCGGGTGTCGATCGAGGTGGACCCGCGGCTCGCCCGCGAGAGCGAGCGGACCGTCGCCGAGGCGCGCGCGCTGTGGTGGATGGTCGACCGGCCGAACCTGTTCATCAAGATCCCGGCGACCGAGGAGGGCCTGCCCGCGATCACCGCGACGCTGGCCGAGGGCATCAGCGTGAACGTGACGCTGATCTTCTCCCTGGAGCGGTACGGCAAGGTCATCGACGCCTACTTCGCCGGGCTGGAGCAGGCCCGCGCCAACGGGCACGACCTGGCCAAGATCGAGTCGGTGGCGTCGTTCTTCGTGTCCCGGGTGGACACCGAGATCGACAAGCGGCTGGACAAGATCGGCTCGGACGCGGCAAAGAAGCTGCGGTCCCAGGCCGGGCTGGCGAACGCTCGGCTGGCGTACGCGCTGTTCGAGGAGAAGTTCGGCACCGACCGCTGGGCGAAGCTGCGCGACGCGGGCGCGCGTCCGCAGCGCCCGCTGTGGGCGTCCACCGGCGTGAAGGACCCGAACCTGTCGCCGACCCTGTACGTGGACGGCCTGATCGCGGACGGCGTCGTGAACACGATGCCCGAGGCGACGCTGGAGGCCGAGGCCGAGAAGGGCGACCCGGCGGGCGACACGGTCACCACCAAGTACGACGAGGCGCGCGCCGTCATGCAGGGCCTGAAGGACGTCGGCGTCGACTACGACGACGTCGTGAAGGTGCTGGAGGACGAGGGCGTCGAGAAGTTCGAGGTGTCCTGGAAGGAACTGCTCGACACCATCACCGCGGAGCTGAAGGACAAGGCGGCCAAGGCGTGACCTCGGTGGTGACCGCAGCGGGGGTCTCGGTCACCATCCGGGGTCCGCTGGTGGACGAGGCCGAGTCCGTGCTGGACCGGCTCGTCACCGACGGCGTTCCCGGCGCGCTGGCGCAGCGCAGTGGCCGGCTGTGGGGTCCGGACGCCGCGCCCGAGGCGGCGCGGCGGCTGGGCTGGCTCCGGCTCCCGGAATCCTCCCGCGACCTGCTCGGCCGGCTGGCCGGGCGGGTCCGGG
>NZ_JBFAOF010000064.1:0-16801 GCF_040675125.1 Spirillospora sp. NPDC049652
GCGCTGGGCGGCGAGTCGGCGGTAGGCACCGGGTGATCGGCGGTGTGCACGGGCTCGTCGGCGGGGTGCGTCGGCTCGTCGGGGCGGGCGGGCGGGGGCTGCGGGACGGCCGTGCGGAGGAAGTCGGACGTCAGGACCACCGTCGGGCCGTCGGGACGGCCGAGGTCCCTGGCCTGCGCGTCCGCCTCGGGGTACCCGGCCTCCGGCCCGTCCGCCCCGGCGGGACCACCCGGTGGAGAGGCGGCTCCGGTGTCCTCGGCGGAAGAACCGGACGGCAGGACCACGGTCGGGCCGTCCGGGCGGACGGGGCCGTCGGCCGCTTCCGGAGTGGTGGCGCGGAAGCGGTCGGCGGGCTCGTCGTCCGGGGACGGGCGGCGTGGCGGTTCGCTCGAGGAGGACACGGCCTTGCTCCTACGGAAAGGCCGCCCGCCGCATCAGAGAATGATGTCCAGAATGTTCGCTATTTCGTCATGACGAAATGATCGGCGGGCGGAATTCGGCTGCCTTCCCCGGGAATTTAGCGCGCCTGAGCCTTTTCCGCCTGGCGACCCAGCCAAAACGCCGTGGCCCACAGCGCACCGAACAGCACGCCGAGGATGAACATCATCGGAACCATGAAGCCGGTCAGCAGGACCAGGACCTGCAGCACCGTGCCCACCGCGAAGCCCCACGGGCGCCCCATGACGCCGCAGGCCAGCAGGCACAGCACCGCCAGCGAGCCGCCGATCCAGCCCGCGACCGAGCCGTCCACCTTCTGCACCGAGATCGCGACCGGGATCGCCAGCCCGATGACGATGGCCTCGCACGCGAGGACCGTCGAGTACAGCCGCCGTTCGGGGTTCATCGGCCCGCTCCCACCCGCAGCAGGGTGCGCGCCTCGCCGGCGGTGACGACCGATCCCGTGATCAGCACGCCCGCGCCCCGGTACTCGCCGGTCTCCTCGGCGAGGCCGATCGCGCGGTCGATCGCGTCGTCGAGCCGCTCGACGACGTGCACCCGCTCGGGGCCGAACGCGCCCTCGGCGACCTCGGCGAGCTCCTCCGGCGGCAGCGTGCGCGGCGAGGAGTTGCCCGTCACCACCAGCTCGGCGAGGACGGGTTCGAGCTGGTCGAGCACGCCCGCGACGTCCTTGTCGGCGGCGATCGCGAGCACGCCGACGAGCCGGGTGAAGCCGAACGACTCGGTGATCGTGTTGACCGTCGCGGCCATCCCGGCCGGGTTGTGCGAGGCGTCGATCAGCACGGTCGGGCCGGTGCGGGCGACCTCCAGCCGGCCCGGCGAGGCGGACTTGGCGAACCCGCTGCGCACCAGCGCCGGGTCGAGCTGCCCGTCGTCGCCGCCGGTGTAGTCCTCCCCGGCGGCGATCCGGGTGGCTGCCTCGAGGTTGTGCTCGCCGCGCGTCGGCGCGCCGGACGCGAACGCCTCCACCGCCGCGAGGGCGGTCGCGGCGTTGCTCGCCTGGTGCTCGCCGAACAGCGGCAGGAAGATCTCGTCGTACTGGCCGTGCAGCCCGCGCACGTCGATCATCTGGCCGCCGAACGCCACGTCCCGGTGGACGACGCCGTACTCGATGCCCTCGCGCGCCGCGATCGCGCCGACCTCGGCGACCCGGTGCAGCAGGACCTCGGCGGCCGGGAGCGGTTGCTGCTCCACCACCACGATCTGGCCCGGCTTGATGATCCCGGCCTTCTCGGCGGCGATCTCCTCGATGGTGTCGCCCAGATAGGCGGTGTGGTCGAGGCCGACCGGGGTGATCACGGCGACGGCGCCGTCGGCGACGTTGGTGGCGTCCCAGGAGCCGCCCATGCCGACCTCGACGACCGCGACGTCGACCGGCGCGTCGGCGAAGGCCGCGAACGCCATCGCCGTCAGCACCTCGAAGAACGACAGCTTCGCGGCGGCCCCGTCCGGCCCGGCGGCCTCGGCGGCGCGGGCGTCGACGAGCTCGACGTAGGGCCGGACGTCCTCCCAGACCTCGACGAACCGCTCCTCGGAGACCGGCTCGCCGTCGATCGCGATGCGCTCGCGCAGGGTGGTCAGCTCGGGGCTGGTGTACAGGCCGGTGCGCAGGCCGCGCTCGCGCAGCAGCGCCTCGATCAGCCGCGCGGTGCTGGACTTGCCGTTGGTGCCCGCCACGTGGATCACCGGATAGGCGCGCTGCGGCTCGCCCAGCACGTCCACCAGCTCGCGGACCCGGTCGAGGGTCGGGTCGATGTCCCACTCGACCCCACGGCTCATGATCGCGCTGATCGCGTCGCGGTAGCCCGGCGGCCCCGTCACCTGACTCACGTCTTGGTTCCCTGCCTGTTCAGCGGTGCGTTTTCTGCCGACACAGGAAGCCTACTCGCGCCTCGCCGCAGGGCCGCCCACACCCGGCGCTCCTGTGGATATCCTCCGTCGGATGGCCGCTGATCAGGTGTTCTTCCGCGAGTGGACGGCCCGGAGGCCGGGCTCGCGGCGCTCGATAGCCCGTGCCCGCGAGCTGGCGGGGGTCCTGGAGGTGCCGCCCGACGGCGTCCCGGTCCTCGCCGTGGTCGGTTCCAAGGGCAAGGGGACGGCCGCGACGTACGCCTCCGCGACCGTCGCGGCGGCCGGGTTGCGGGTGGTCTCGGTGATGAGCCCCGGGCACCGCTCGAACCGCGACCGGATCCGCGTCGACGGACGCGCCCTCTCGCCGGACGATTTCGCCGCATTGGCCGCAAGCCTCGACACGGCGATAAAGCGGCTTCCGCCGCCGTCCGATGGTTATCTCTCCCCCGCCGGTCTCTTCACTTTGGCCGGGCTCGTGCACGCGCGCGATGTCGAGGCGGACGTGGTCGTATTGGAAGCCGGAATGGGCGGCGGTTCGGACGAGATCAGCCTTTTCCCGGCGACGGTCGTGGCCGTGACGCCGATCTTCGGGGAGCATCTGGGTGTATTGGGGGATACCGTCCCGGAGATCGCCGCCGAGAAGGCCGCGGTGATCGTTCCGGAGACGCGCGCGGTGGTCTCCGCCCCGCAGTCGGCCGAGGTCGCACCCGTCCTGGACGCCAGAGGTGACATTGACCTGGCTGTGGACGACTCCTGGGACGACCTCCTGCCGCCAGGCCTCAGCCGAGCGAACGCCAGAACGGGCGTGCTGGCGGGCCTGCGTTTGGCGGAACTCCTAGGATGCCCGCCTGCCGACGCGCGCGTGCGCGAGGTGCTGAGCACGGTCGCCCTGCCCGGACGGCTCTCCGTCCACGCCCGGGACGGCCTCGAAGTCCTCGCGGACTCGGCGATCAACCGGGCCGGCGTCGCCGCCGCGCTGGAGGCGGCGCGCGGCCGCTGGGGCCCGGTCGATCACGTCCTCGTCTGCCTGCCCGACCACAAGGACCTGGACGGCGCGGTCGCCGAACTCGGCGGCCTCGCGGTCACGTTCGTCCGGCTGCCGCACGCCCATCTGCGGTTCTCGCGCCCCCTACCGCCCACGTGGGACGTCCTCAACGCCTCTGAGCTGTCCGTAGAGGCTCTCGCGGGGCGCGGTCCGCACATCCTCGCGCTCGGCACCGTCTACTTCGTAGGGCTGCTCCTGGACGTCCTGGACGCCGATGTCGAGCGGCTCTTCGTCGCCTAACGCTCCAGGTCGGCGCGCATGCGCGGGACGAGTCCGGCGAGGTCCCCCGCGTCCCGCGCCGGGACGTTCGACGCCACGAACCCGTATGAGTCGGACGTCGCCCAGGCGCAGTACGGGTGCACGGCGGACAGCACCGCGAACGTCCCGCAGACACCCCGTCCGACGTGCCGGAAGGCCAGCACGGTGTTGGGCTTCGCCCTCTCCAGGAACGCGGCGGGATCGGAGATCGCGGCGGTGCCACCGACGAACAGGATGTCGCGCATGTCGCCGGAGTACACGGCCGACGTCTGGCGCGTCCAGGCGATGCCGCCGCGCCGCACGGCCTCGGCGATGAACGGGTAGGCGGTGCTGGCGGCCGGATCGGCGGCGGCCCTGTGCAGGCCGCCCGCCTGCGAGGCCAGGGTGATCCGCTTCCCGGTGCCGCCGTCCTCGCCGTCCAGCAGGAACGCCCCTCCCACCACGGCCGCGACCACGGCGCAGAGGCCGCCGACCGCACCGAGCAGCATGGCCTTCCGTCGCGGTCGCCGCGCGGACGTCCGGGCCCCGCTCGCGGTCGAATCCGGCCGGGGAACCTCTTCTTCAGCGGACGCGGCGGCTCTCGCCTCGGACGGCGCCTCGTTCCCGGACGCGTCGGACGGCGGCGGCTCGTCGTCCAGCGCCGCGTCGTCCAGCGTCTCGGCGGTCAGCCACCAGGGCGGCGAATCGCCCCAACGGGACGGCGGAACCGGCGGATCGGGCATCGCTCTCCTGCGCTCGGACGGACGGCAGGATCGTATCCGGACACGCCCCGCCGGCACGCCGGTATTCCGGATCGGGGTCAGCGCAAGTAGAGCCCGTATTCCACCAGTTCGGGCACCAGCCGCGGCGGCAGGTCGCACACGACGGCCAGATCCTCGGCGGAGGTGAAGCCGCCCGTCTCGTCGCGCAGGTCCACGGCCCGCTCGGCCTGCTCGGGCGTCAGCCCGAAGCGCGTCAGCTCCAGCGCCGGGACGGCGTTGACGTCGATCAGCCCGCCGTCGTCGTAGGGGCGCTGGGCGGGCGGCAGGTCGGTGCGTCCGATCCGCAGCTCGCGGGCCATCAGCGGGTTCCCGGCGGCGAGGGCGCGGGCCTCGCGGCGGCGCTGCGCGCGGGCGTTCATGTGCTGCACGGCCGCGCGGTTGGCCTGCTCGGCGCTGGTCGGCTGCTGCCAGGGCTGCGGTGGGGGCACGGGCGGCAGGGGCGGCCGCCGGTTGCCCGCGACGACCGCGTGCACGATCCACACCGGAATCCAGAGCCCGCATGTCACCACGGTCAAGATCAGGTGCAGCGCGTGCGTGGTGCCGTCCAGCCCGGCGGGCGGCGGCGGTGGCGGCGGCGCGGCGGCGGGCGGACGCGGCGCGACCGGAGGCACGGGATGCGGCGGCGGCAGGGGCGGCGTCGGCGGGATGTGGACGTTCACGTTCACGATCGGCGTCGGCTGCGACGGCGAAGCGTCCTTCGGAGGCGCGGCCGGACGCTCGGGCTCAGCGGGCCCGGCCGGCGGCACCGCCACCTCTCCCGGAGCCGCCGGCACCACGGCGGCGGGCGGGGACGCGGGCGCCGCCGGAGCGGGCGCAGGAGCGGGTGCGGGTGCGGGATTGGCCGGAGGCGAGGACCGAGGGACGGGCGGGACCCCGAACTCCGGGGCGGTCACCGGCGGCTGCGCACGGAGCGGAGCGGGATCGGGAGACTGCGACGACGACTCGGACATCACTCTCCCCGCGCTGCGTTGAACCGGAAGACACCGCCAGTGTACGAAAGGCCGTCTCCTTGGACCGCACCGCGGCCGATCCGGTTCCCGCGAACGGCGTCGCCCCCGTCCCGACCGGAACGGGGGCGACGCCGGAGGGCGGGCGCGTCAGCCGGCCGGAAGGGCCGCGAGCTGGGCCTCCAGCCGGGCGATGTCGGCCTCGGCCTGCGCGAGGCGGCCGCGGTTCTTGGCGACGACGGCCTCGGGGGCCTTGGCCATGAACGCCTCGTTCGCCAGCTTCCGAGTGGTCTGCTCGACCTCCTTGCGGGCGGCGGCGAGGTCCTTCTCCAGCCGCTTGCGCTCGGCGGCGACGTCGATCGCGCCGGCCGTGTCGAGCCGGACGACCGCGCCCTCGACGGGCAGCGAGGCGGTCGCGGTGAAGCCGTCCCCGGGCGGGGTGAGGCGCAGCAGCGTCCGCACGCCCTCCTCCAGGCCGGCCAGCCCCGAGTCGCCCCACTCCAGCGCGGCGGCGACCTTCTGGCCGGGCTTCAGGCCCTGGTCGGCGCGGAACCGGCGGACCTCGGTGACCAGCCGCTGCAGCGACTCGACGACCAGCTCGGCGGCCTTGTCCTCGCGCGCGGCGTCCGCGACCGGCCAGGCGGCGCGGACGATCGTCTCCTCGCCGGTCAGCGACGTCCACAGCTCCTCGGTGACGAACGGGATCACCGGGTGCAGCAGCCGCAGCAGCTTGTCGAGCACCTCGCCGAGGATCCGGCGCGTGGCCTCGGCGCGCTCGTCGGCGAGCTGGACTTTCGCCAGCTCCACGTACCAGTCGCAGACCTCGTCCCACGCGAAGTGGTACAGCGCCTCGCACGCCTTGGCGAAGTCGAACGCCTCCAGGTGGCCGTCCACCTCGGCGGCGACCTGCTGGAGCCGGGACAGGATCCAGGCGTCCACGGTCGAGACCTCGGCCGGCAGTTCGCCCCGCACGTGCGCGCCGTTGATCATTGCGAACCGGGTGGCGTTCCACAGCTTGTTGCAGAAGTTGCGCGAGCCCTGCGCCCAGTCCTCGGCGACCGGGACGTCGCCGCCGGGGTTCGCGCCGCGCAGCAGCGTGAAGCGGGTGGCGTCCGCGCCGTAGCGGTCGATCCAGTCGAGCGGGTCGACGACGTTGCCGAACGACTTCGACATCTTCTTGCCGTGCTGGTCGCGGACCATGCCGTGCAGCGCGATCGTGTGGAACGGCGCCACGCCGTCCATCGCGTAGAGGCCGAACATCATCATCCGGGCGACCCAGAAGAACAGGATGTCGTACCCCGTGACCAGCACGGACGTCGGGTAGAACCGCTTGAGGTCGGCGGCGCCGGAGTCGGGCCAGCCGAGCGTCGAGAACGGCCACAGCGCCGAGGAGAACCAGGTGTCGAGGACGTCGGTGTCCTGCGTCCAGCCGGCGGGCGGCTCCTCGTCCGGGCCGGGGCAGGCGGTCTCGCCGTCCGGGCCGTACCAGACCGGGATGCGGTGCCCCCACCACAGCTGGCGGCTGATGCACCAGTCGTGCATGTTGTCGACCCACTCGAAGTAGCGGGGCGCCATCTCCGGCGGGTGGATCGCGACGCGGCCGTCGCGGACGGCGTCGCCCGCGGCCTTCGCCAGCGGCTCGACCTTGACGAACCACTGCAGCGACACGCGCGGCTCGACGACCGTGGAGCAGCGCTGGCAGTGCCCGACCGCGTGCTCGTAGGGACGGACCTCCTTGACGATCCGGCCCTCCTCGCGCAGCGCGGCGACGACGGCCGGACGGGCCTCGAAGCGGTCCATGCCCTCGAACGGGCCGTGCGCGGTGATCACGCCGCGCTCGTCCATGACCGACAGGGTCGGCAAGTCGTGGCGGCGGCCGATCTCGAAGTCGTTCGGGTCGTGCGCCGGGGTCACCTTGACGCAGCCGGTGCCGAACTCGGGGTCGACGTGCTCGTCGGCGACGACCGGGATGCGGCGGCCGGTCAGCGGCAGCTCCACCGTCGTCCCGACCAGGTGCCGGTACCGCTCGTCGTCCGGGTGGACGGCCACGGCGGTGTCGCCGAGCATCGTCTCGGCGCGCGTGGTGGCGACGACGATCTCGTCCGAGTAGCGGATCGAGACCAGCTCGCCCTCGCGGTCGTAGTGCTCGACCTCGATGTCGGACAGGGCGGTGAGGCAGCGCGGGCACCAGTTGATGATGCGCTCGGCGCGGTAGATCAGGCCGTCGTCGAACAGCCGCTTGAAGATCGTGCGGACGGCGCGGGCGCGCTCCTCGTCCATCGTGAACGCCTCGCGCGTCCAGTCGACCGAGTCGCCGAGGCGGCGCATCTGGCCGAGGATCCGGCCGCCGGACTCGCCCTTCCACTTCCAGACCCGCTCGACGAACGCCTCGCGGCCGAGGTCGTGCCGGGACAGGCCCTCCTTGGCGAGCTCGCGCTCGACCACGTTCTGGGTGGCGATGCCCGCGTGGTCCATGCCGGGGATCCAGGCGACCTCGTACCCCTGCATGCGGCGGCGCCGGACCAGCGTGTCCTGGATCGAGTGGTCCAGGGCGTGGCCCATGTGCAGGGAGCCGGTGACGTTCGGCGGCGGGATGACGATCGAGTACGCGGGAGCGGCCGGATCGCGCGCCGGATCCGCCGTGAAGTGGCCCGCCGCTACCCAGCGCTCGTAGAGCCTGCCCTCGACGTTCGCCGGCTGGTACTGGGTGGGCAGATCGACGTCGGCGGCCGCGTTCCGGCCGCGCTCGTCGCCGCGCTCGATGCTGGGCTCGTTGCTGGGCTGAGTCACGGCCCCTGATTCTACGGGTCCCGGACACGTATAACGTGCGGGGTCAAGAGAGATCAAGGATCTAGGAGAGAACGTGAGCGGCTGGAACCCTCCGCCCCAGTCGCCGGGAGGCAATCCCGGCGGTTACCCGCCCGCCCCCGGCGGCGCCCCCAATCCCTACGGCCAGCCCGCATACGGCCAGCAGCCCGGTTACGGCCAGCCCGCCCAGCCGTCCCCGCCGGCTCCCCCGGCCGCGCAGCCCGGCTGGGCGCAGCAGGACCAGCCCGGCTGGGGCCAGCCGCCCGGTGGTTTCGCCCAGCCGCAGCCCGGTTTCGGCCCCCCGCCGGGCCCCCCGCCGCGCAACTCCAAGACCGGCCTGGTCCTCGGCCTGGTCGGCGGCGGCCTCGTCCTGGTGGTCATCGCGGTGGTCGCGGTCGTCGCGCTCAGCGGCGCGGGCGGCGACAAGTACACCATCAGCACCCCTGACAGCGTCGCCGGGCGCAGCCGCGACTCCGCGATGGAGTCGCAGCTCGCGTCCAAGATGGACAGCCTGAAGACGCAGATGCGGACGATGACGCACGGCAAGGTCACCGACGTCAGCTCGGCGTTCTACAAGGACCCCGGCAGCAGCGGCGGCCTGTCCGGCAGCACCGGCGTGATCTTCTTCGGCGGGACCGGGCCGATCGGCAACCCGAGCAGCTTCATGAGCGGCATCCGCTCGTCGGCGTCCAGGAGCGGCACGAGCGTCCAGGACGTGGACGCCGGATCGCACGGCGGCAAGGCCGGCTGCTTCCAGCTCAGCTCGGTCGGCGTCACGATCACCGAGTGCGCCTGGGCGACCAGCAGCAGCTTCGGCGCGATCGTCCCGACCAAGACGGGGTCGACGATCAGCGACACCGCCGCCCTGATGCGGACGTTCCGCGACGCGGTGGAGCAGAAGAAGTAACCGCCCCCACGGGTACGATCCCCCCTACCCGCGCGGTGCAGGCCGCCACGGCGCGGGTAGGGGACGCGGCCGCCGGAGGACGAGCATGGACACCGCAGCCGGCAGTGAGAACAGCAGCGAGCCCGCCGCAGAGGCCGCGACCGAGCCCGCCACCGGGCCCGGCGGCGGTGAGGGCGGCGCCGAGCGCGCCGCCGGCCCGATCCGGGTCCTGATCAGCGACGACCACCCGGTGTTCCGGCAGGGCCTGCGCGGCCTGCTCCAGGCGCTCGGCGTGGAGGTCGTGGGCGAGGCCGAGAGCGGCCCGGACGCGGTCCGGCTGGCCGCCGAGCTGCGGCCGGACGTGGTCGTCATGGACCTGCACATGCCCGGCGGGAACGGCCTGGAGGCCACCCGCACGATCACCCGCTCCAGCCCCCGCACCGGGGTCCTGGTCCTCACCATGTTCCAGGACGACGACTCCGTCTTCGCCGCCATGCGCGCGGGCGCCCGCGGCTACCTGCTCAAGGAGTCCGGGGCCGAGGAGATCGCGCGCGCCGTCCGGGCGGTCGCCGCAGGCGAGGCCATCTACGGCCCGGAGATCGCGCGGCGCGTCCTGACCTACTTCGCGGGCATGCCGCATCCCAAGCAGACCGCGTTCCCGCAGCTCACCGAGCGGGAGCGGGAGGTGCTGGAGCTGATCGCGCAGGGCCGCGGCAACGCCGACATCGCGTCCGCGCTGTTCCTGTCGACCAAGACCGTCCGCAACCACGTCTCCAACATCTTCATGAAGCTGCAGGTGGCGGACCGCGCCCAGGCCATCGTCATGGCCCGGGAGGCCGGCCTCGGCGAGTCCGGCAGGAACTAGGCTGTGTTTCAAAGTCCCGGCCCACTTCGCTCGCCTAACGGCTCGCTACGTGACCGCGCCTGGGCGAACGCGGCATCGCTCCGCGATCTGCCCGCTTCCGCTCGCCTCCGGCTTCGCTCCACCGGGCAGGTCACGCGTTCGCGCGCGTGGCTGAGGCGGCCACTTCGAGACAGGCCCTAGGTGCCCTGAACCACGAAAAAGCCCGCCACCGGTCGGTGGCGGGCTTCAGCGTGGGTCAGGCGCTCTTCTCGCGTGGTTCGCGCTTGTTGCGCTCACGCGGGACGAGGGTCGGGTTGACGTGTTCGAGGACGGCCTCGCGGGTGATGACGACGCGGGCCACGTCCTGCCGGGACGGGACCTCGTACATCACCGACAGCAGGACCTCTTCCATGATCGCGCGCAGGCCGCGGGCGCCGGTGCCGCGCAGGATGGCCTGGTCGGCGATGGCCTCCAGGGCGTCGTCGGTGAACTCCAGGTCGACGCCGTCCAGCTCGAACAGCCGGTGGTACTGGCGGACCAGCGCGTTCTTCGGCACCGTGAGGATGTTGATCAGCGCCTCGCGGTCCAGGTTGTGCACGCTGGTGATCACGGGGAGCCGGCCGATGAACTCGGGGATCATCCCGAACTTCAGCAGGTCCTCCGGCATGACGTCGCCGAGGACGTTGGCCGCCTCGTCGAAGTCGGACTTGGAGCGGATCACCGCGCCGAAGCCCATGCCCTGCTTGCCGACCCGGGACTCGACGATCTTCTCCAGCCCGGCGAACGCGCCACCGCAGATGAACAGCACGTTGGTGGTGTCGATCTGGATGAACTCCTGGTGCGGGTGCTTGCGGCCGCCCTGCGGCGGGACGCTCGCGGTGGTCCCCTCCAGGATCTTCAGCAGCGCCTGCTGGACGCCCTCGCCCGAGACGTCGCGGGTGATCGACGGGTTCTCGCTCTTGCGGGCGATCTTGTCGACCTCGTCGATGTAGATGATCCCGGTCTCGGCCTTCTTGACGTCGTAGTCGGCCGCCTGGATCAGTTTCAGCAGGATGTTCTCGACATCCTCGCCGACGTAGCCGGCCTCCGTCAGCGCCGTGGCGTCCGCGATGGCGAACGGGACGTTGAGGAGCTTGGCGAGCGTCTGCGCGAGCAGGGTCTTACCCGATCCGGTGGGGCCGAGGAGCAGGATGTTCGACTTCCCCAGCTCGACCCCGTCGCCCGAGCCCGTGTCACCGGACTGGATCCGCTTGTAGTGGTTGTAGACGGCGACGGAGAGGGCCTTCTTGGCCGTCTCCTGCCCGATCACGTAGGAGTCGAGGAACTCGTAGATCTCCCGCGGCTTGGGCAGGCTGTCCCACTTGAGATCGGAGGTCTCGGAGAGCTCCTCCTCGATGATCTCGTTGCAGAGATCGATGCACTCGTCGCAGATGTACACGCCCGGACCCGCGATGAGCTTCTTGACCTGCTTCTGGCTCTTCCCGCAGAACGAGCACTTGAGCAGGTCACCACCGTCGCCGATGCGTGCCACCCAACTGTCTCCTTTTCGTGGGGCCGCGGCCTGTTCGGCCATCCGCTGCGGCTGGGGTCTGGTCCCGGAGGCTCCAGGCGTTGGATTCGACGTTACCGCCTCGCAGGGAGTTGTTAAGCCCCCCGCCCGTCCCGTACCGGCCGGACGGGGGCCCAACGCGTCCTCCCGAGGGGACGCCGTCAGCGCCGCCTTATCAGGACGACACTACCTCGGCTTTGCGCTTCCTGCTGGCGAAGACATCGTCGATCAGGCCGTACTCCTTGGCCTCCCGGGCCGTGAGGATCTTGTCCCGCTCGATGTCCCGGCGGACCTCCTCCAGGTCGCGCCCGGAGTGGGTGGCCAGGATGTCCTCGAGCAGCTCGCGGATCCGCATGATCTCGCGGGCCTGGATCTCGATGTCGGACGACTGGCCGTAGGTGCCCTCGGTCGCCGGCTGGTGGATCAGGATCCGCGAGTTCGGCAGCGCGGCGCGCTTGCCGGGGGTGCCGGCGGCGAGCAGCACGGCCGCGGCCGAGGCCGCCTGGCCGATGCAGACCGTCTGGATGTCCGGCTTGACGAACTGCATCGTGTCGTAGATCGCCGTCATGGCGGTGAAGGAGCCGCCGGGCGAGTTGATGTAGATGCTGATGTCACGGTCGGGGTCGATCGACTCGAGCGTGATGAGCTGGGCCATCACGTCGTTCGCCGAGGCGTCGTCGATCTGCACGCCGAGGAAGATGATGCGCTCTTCGAAGAGCTTGTTGTACGGGTTCATCTCCTTGACCCCGTACGTGGTGCGCTCGACGAAGGACGGGATGATGTAGCGGTTGTCCACCGGCATCACCGCTCCGGTGCCGCCCGCCTGGATCTGGGGCCGGTACAGTTCGCTCACTTGCTGTGCCTCCGCTTCGGGATGATTCGTCAGCTGACCGTGCCCTCGGAGGGCACCTGGTTGGCGCTGAGCACCACGTGGTCGACGAAGCCGTAGTCCTTGGCCTCCTCGGCGGTGAACCAGCGGTCCCGGTCGGAGTCGCGCTCGATCTGGTCCAGCGGCTGGCCGGTGTGGGCGGCGATCTTCTCGGCGAGCGTCTTCTTGACGTACAGCATCTGCTCGGCCTGGATCTTGATGTCGGACGCCGTGCCGCCGATCCCGCCGGACGGCTGGTGCATCATGATCCGCGCGTGCGGCAGGGCGTAGCGCTTGCCCGTGGTGCCCGCGCAGAGCAGGAACTGCCCCATCGACGCCGCCAGCCCCATCCCGACCGTGACGATGTCGTTCGGGACGTACTGCATGATGTCGTAGATCGCCATGCCGGCCGTCACCGAGCCGCCGGGCGAGTTGATGTAGAGCGTGATGTCGCGGCGGCCGTCCTCGGCCGACAGCAGCAGCAGCTCCGCGCAGATGCGGTTGGCGATGTCGTCGTCGACCTGCTGGCCGAGGAAGACGATCCGTTCGCGCAGCAGCCGCTGGAAGAGCTGGTCGCCCAGGGGCAGCAGCGGCGCCTCGGCCACCCGCGCCTGGATCCGGGACGACTCGTCGAAAGTCGGAGGCATGCTCACCGGGTGTTCCTCCGGTCCTTTAATCGGTTCGGATGATTGGACATTAACGCGCCCGCGACCCCGGTTAAGCCCGAGGGCCCTGCTTTTCGCCAGGGGCGTACCGATGGCGAGAACGGCCCCTCGTCGCGTAGGCGCGGCGTCCGGGGGCGGCGGTCCGCCGGTTCCGCCGGGCCTGCTCCCCGCGTGTCCCGTCGGCCCCGTGCGTCCCTCGGGCCCGTGCATCCCGTCGGCCTCGTGCGTCCCGTCGGCCTCGTCCGGGCCCTTCCCCGCCGGGGCCGGGCTGAGGGGGCGGCCGGGCCGTGAACGCGTGCGCCCCGCAACCCTGAAGGGGTTGCGGGGCGCACGGGCGTCAGAAGGGGCGTCAGGCGTCCTTCTCGGTGCCCTTCTTGGCGTCCTCGGCGTCGGCCTCGGCCGCGGCGTCCGCGTTGGCCTCCTGGGCCTGCTCGCGGTCGGCCTCGTCGGCGGCGTCCGCGTCGGCGGCGACGTCGGCGATCTCCTGGGCCTCCTCGGCCACGCCCTCGCCGGCCTCGACGGTCTCGCCGCCGTCCAGCTCGCGCTGGATGGCCTCGACGTCCAGGGTCTCACCGGACTCGGTCTTCAGCGTGACGTGCTCGACGATCAGGTTGAGGGCCTTGCTGCGCAGGACCTCGGAGACGATCGCCGGGAGCTGGTTGTTCTCGGTGAGGTACTGGGCGAGCTGCTGGGGCGCGACGCCCATCTGCATCGCCTGGGTGACGACGTACTCGCTGAGCTCCTCGTTCTCGACGCCCAGCTCCTCCTGGACGGCGAGCTGGTCGAGGACGAAGCCGCCCTTGACGGCGAGGGCCGAGGCGTCCTTGACCTCCTGGTCGAACTCCTCCTCGGACTTCTCCTCGTCCTTGAGGTAGTCCTCGCGGGTCATGCCGGCCATCTGCAGCTGCTGGTCGAGCTGCTGGTAGCGGCGGTCGACCTCCTGCTGGACGACGGCGTCCGGCAGCGGGATCTCGACCTTCTCCAGCAGGGCCTCGAGCGCCTTGTCGCGGGCGTCGGAGAGCTGCTGCATGCGGACCTGGCGGCCGAGCCGGGTGCGGACGTCCTCGCGGAGCTCGTCGATGGTGTCGAACTCGGAGGCGAGCTGCGCGAACTCGTCGTCGGCCTCGGGCAGGTCCTTGACCTTGACCGACTGCACGGTGACGGTGATCTCGGCGTCCTCGCCGGCCTTCTCGCCGCCGACCAGCTTGGAGGTGAAGGTCTTGGACTCGCCGGCGGACAGGCCGGTGACGGCCTCGTCCAGGCCCTCGATGGCGCCCTCGCTGCCGACCTCGTAGGAGTAGCCGGAGGTGGCCGCGTCCTCGACCGACTCGCCGTCGATCTCGGCGGCGATGTCGATGGTGGCGAAGTCGCCCTTCTCGGCGGCGCGCTCGACGGTGGTCAGGGAGGCGAAGCGCTCCCGCAGGCTGTCGAGGGTCTCGGCGACCTTCTCGTCGGTGACCTCGGCGTCCTCGACGACGACCTCGAGGCCGTCGTAGTCCGGCACCTCGAACTTCGGCCGGATGTCGACCTCGGCGGTGAAGGCGAACTTCTCGTTGTCGTCGAGCTCGGTGACCTCGACGTCCGGCTGGCCGAGGACGAAGATCTCCTTCTCCTCGACGGCGCGGCCGTAGAGCTCGGGCAGGGCGTCGTTGACGGCCTCCTGGAGGACCGCGCCACGCCCCACGTACTGGTCGATCAGGCGGGCGGGGACCTTGCCGGGCCGGAAGCCCTTGATCCGCACCTGGCGCGAGATCTCCTGGTACGCCTTGTCGAGGTTCGGCTTGAGCTCGTCGAACGGAACCTCGACGGTGAGCTTGACCCGCGTGGGGGTCAGCTCCTCGACATCGGTCTTCACTGGGGTAGGTCTCCTTGATCGGGCACTGTCTCGGCCGCGGCGTTCGACGCGCTTGCTCAGCCTGTGTCAGTCTCTCTGGCTCGCGGACAGGGCGGGCACGCCGAAGGACCGGCTCCGCGCCCATGCGCGCCAAGTCTATGGGGTAACCGGGGGAACTGCGGACATCGGCGGTTCGTTCCGGGACCGCGCTCCCCGGCTCGGGTCAACCCCCTGGACGTTACCAGTCGCGCCTCCCCCGCATCGCACCTCTACCAGCAGCGCCTCCCCACCCGTACCAGCGGCGCCTCCCGCCCCGGGGCGGGCCGTCCAGGCGCGCCCGGACGCCGGGAGGGCCGTACCGGTCGCAGAACGGCCCGCCGAGCGCGCTCCTACCCAGGGTGCGCGTGCTTTCCAAATGCGGGTGGGCCTGAACGGTCGTGTCCCGGTAAAGCAGTGCGCCATATCGCGGACGTCCGGCTGCTTCGTCCAGCCGGGCGGGCTCACCGACGCGCGGACGTCCGCAGGCGCGCCGCGCAGCGGGAACGTCCGGGCGCCCGGACGCCGGCCACGGCACCACCGCCAGTGGATTCTCACCGACGCTTTTCCCGTCGCCGCCCTTACCTTTCTAACTTTGCATTAACGTTGTGCTGAGGTATTAGCCAACCCAGTTCGACGCTATTTGCGGGAAGAAAGTAGCAGGCGCGGTTATTATCCGTTCGGGGTGTTCAGGCGCGGTGAAGGGGACATGCCTGGTTCGAACGGGAATCCCCCGGTGCCGCCCCCTCAGACCAAGCGCGGATCTCGTGCCGACCACACGGGATCCGCGCCTTCCGAAGGCTTCCGGGCCGTGTCCTCGGCGTCAGACGAGGACACGGCCCGGAAGCTCGTTCAGCGGCCTGGAAGGCCGTTCAGCGGTACGGCGTTCAGCGGGTCGGTACGGCGTTCAGCGGCCGGGGGTTCCGGTCACTTGCCGCGGCGGTCCTGCTTGGGGAGGCCCTTGTCCAGGCCCGCGCGGCGCAGGGCGTCGGCCATGGCGCTGTTGCCGACCGGAGCGCTCCCGCCCTGACGGCCGCGGCCTCCGCCGCCCCCGTTGGCGCCGCCTCCGTTGCCGCCGCCCTGGCGGCGCTGCTGGCCGCCGCCGCGCCGGTCCCCGCCACGCTGCTCGCCGCCGCGCCGGCCGCCGCCCCCGCCGCGCTGGCGGTTGTCCGGGCGGTCGCCGGCCTTCGGACGCTCGGTCTCGTCCTCCAGCCGGAGGGTGAGGGAGATGCGCTTGCGCTGCAGGTCGACGTCCAGGACCTTGACGCGGACGATGTCGCCGGGCTTGACGACGTCGCGCGGGTCCTCGACGAACTTGCTGGACATGGCGGAGATGTGGACCAGGCCGTCCTGGTGGACGCCGACGTCCACGAACGCGCCGAACGCGGCCACGTTGGTGACCACGCCCTCCAGGATCATCCCCTGCTGGAGGTCGGCGAGCTTGTCGACGCCCTCCTTGAAGGTGGCGGTCCTGAAGGCGGGACGCGGGTCGCGGCCCGGCTTCTCCAGCTCGGCCAGGATGTCGGTGACGGTCGGCAGGCCGACGTTCTCGTCCACGAACTGCTGCGGCTTCAGCGAGCGCAGCGCGGCGGTGTTGCCGATCAGCGACTTGATGTCGGTGCCGGCGGCGTCCAGGATGCGCCGGACGACCGGGTACGACTCGGGGTGGACGGCGGAGGCGTCGAGCGGGTCGTCGCCGCCGGGGATGCGCAGGAAGCCCGCGCACTGCTCGAACGCCTTCGGGCCGAGCCGGGCGACGCCGCGCAGGCCGTCGCGGGTGCGGAACGGGCCGTTCTCGTCGCGGTGCGCGACGATCGAGGCGGCCAGGCTCTCGCCGATGCCGGACACCCGGGTCAGCAGCGGGGCGGACGCGGTGTTGACGTCCACGCCGACGGCGTTCACGGCGTCCTCGACCGCGGCGTCCAGCGAGCGGGACAGCTTCAGCTCGGACACGTCGTGCTGGTACTGGCCGACGCCGATGGACTTCGGG
>NZ_JBFAOF010000065.1:0-16768 GCF_040675125.1 Spirillospora sp. NPDC049652
CCCCCGAATCGCTGCTCCGGCAGGCGCGGGCCGGGGCCTCGTACGTCTGCCGGGACCGGTTGCTGCTCGGGCTCGCGCTCCGTCCGGCGGTCGGGAACGTCGCCTTCCTCGCGGTGGACACCGTCCTCGCCCTCTTCGCGCACGACCGCCTCGGTATCGGCGCCTTCGGGTACGGCCTGCTGCTCACCGCGGACGCCGTCGGCGGCCTGCTCGGCGCGGGCATCGCCTCCTTCCTCGGCCGGCGGCTCGGCACCGGCACCGCGCTGAGCTGCACCGCGACGGTGGAGGGACTCGCCATCCTGGGGCTCGCCGCCGCACCGAACGCCTACCTGGCCGGGCTCGCGCTCGCCGTGTGCGGGGCGGGCGTGGGCGCCACGATGGTGCTCGGCCCGTCACTCCGGCAGACGATCGTCCCGGCCCACCTGATGGGCCGGGTCGCCTCCACCTCCCGCATGCTGGCCATGTGCGCGGCCCCGTTCGGCGCCTTCCTCGGCGGCTGGCTGGCCACCGCCTACGGCGTGCGCGTCTCCCTCTGCACCGCCGCCGGCCTCCTGCTCACCATGACCGCCGTCACGGCCACCATGACCAGCAACCGGCGGGTCGAGGCGGCGCTGCGCAACGCCACCTCGACCGTGACCTCAGGTCCCGTGGAATCGGAAAATGCCGGTCAGGAAAGCGTCCCGGAACGGCAGTCGGCCACTGAAGTTCTTGAGAAAGTCCCGGCCCCGGCGCTCGCCCACTCGGAATGCCCAGGTTCTGCACTGTGAATTCGTTACCCAAATCTGCGTTCGATTCCTGATCCGCCTCGGCTCGATAATTCGGTGCGGCCGATCATCGCCTGGTCAGGGGCCTGGTCGGCACGCACAGAAAGCCACCGAAATCCAACCGGAATGTCCCCGTGTGGACACGGCTGGCCACATGTTGCCCGCGCGCTTGACCCCCCTCGGCGTTCGGGCTGAAGTGAAGGCCGCGACGCCGCCGAGGCGTCCCCGGCCCCCGAAGGGGAGGGCATCGTGCCCATTGCGATCAGCGAGAACGAACTACTCGCCGACCTGAACGGCTGGTACCAGGCCGAGGCCCACCTCATCGACAGGGCGTGCAACCTCACCGGCGGCGGCTGGGAGCAGTGGGCCACCGTCCAGTTCCTGTTCTGGCAGCTCACCCATCGCGGCGCGCAGGCCCCGAGCTACAAGCGCGAGTACATCGCGCCGCCCTTCCCCAAGCGGGCGTTCGACATCGCCTACAACATGCCGACCGAGGTCCTCGTCGACAGCCGCCACCCGCTGATCCTCACGCAGTGGAAGGCGCTCAGGGACGGCAACGCGGCGAGCACCGGCGCCAACACCGACATCGGGACGCTCCAGGAGATCGGCCAGGAACTCGGCAAGACCATTCCGACGTACCCCCTGCTGGTGATCCTGTCCCCGCAGGACGTCGGCTTCAAGGGCTCGGGCGTGGTCGGCCCGCTGACCCCGGGCGGTGTCCGCCTGTACGTCTCCAGCGCCGCGACGTTCCAGGGCAGTTGGAAGCCGTCCTGACGAGCCCCGGCCTACGCCTCCCCGAGGAATCCGGGATCGGTCAGGCCCCTCTGCCGCGAGGTGTCGGCGGCCAGGCCGAGCACCTCGCGCATGGGGACGGCGCGACGGCTGGTGGCCGAGAGGTCTCGGCGAGCCTCCTTCGTCCACAGGAAGGGAACCACGGAGAGGGCCTGCGACGTGGTCAGCGCGGCGGCCTCCGCGCGCCAGCCCGGCCACCGCAGTCCCTGGTAGAACTCTTCGAGCCCACCGGCCACCAGCCAGGAGAATCACGCGGAGTGTCCTGCCTCCCGCAGTCCCGGCCAGGCCGGATCGTCCGCGTTGACAAGATCATCAATCTCGCGCATTCCGGCATGCTCCCAGCAACGCCCCCCGCAGACGACATCGGCGGAGCCGCAGCGGGTCCGGCGTGAGATCGACCTGCCGGCCGATTCGGGTCGGCGTCGGGTTCCTCAGGGCCGCTTGGACACTGCGGCGGCGACGGCGCGGAAGGCGGGGAGGGCTTCGGCCATGTGGGGGTCGGAGTTGAGGTCCTGGCTGGTCTTGACGATGACGACGTCGTGCTTCGGCGAGACGTAGACGAACTGGCCGAGGATGCCGATGGCGGCGTAGTCCCCCTGGTCGCCGACCCACCACTGGTAGCCGTAGCCGTAGGTGTTGTCCGCGCTGTCGGGCTTGTCGGGCGTCAGGTGGTGGGGCTGGAGGTAGGGCTCGGTGGCGCGGGTCGAGTCGCTGATCCAGCTTCTCGGGATGACCTGGCGTCCGCCGGCGCGGCCGTCGCGCAGGTAGAGCAGGCCGAAGCGGGCGAAGTCGCGGACGGTCGCGTGGTAGCAGCAGTAGGCGATGTCGCTGCCCCGGTAGTCGCGCCCCATCAGCATCGGGGTCTCCATGCCGGCGGGCCCCCAGATCTTGTCGCGCACGTAGGCGGACAGGGGCCTGCCGGTGGCCTTGGTGACGAGCCAGCCGAGGACGAAGGTGTTCATGGAGTCGTAGTTCCAGCGGGTTCCCGGCGGGAAGGCGCGCTCGGCCTCGCGGGCCTGGCTGGTGAGGGGAGCGCCGAGCACCATCCGGATCGTGGTGGAGGTCGCTCCCTTGAAGGGGTTCGCGTAGTCGGTCTCGTCGTACTCGTGGCCCGAGGCCATGTGCAGGATGTCGCGGATCGCGACGCCGTCGTAGCCGGTGCGGCGCAGTTCGGGGATGTACTTGGTCACCGGGTCGGAGACCGAGGTGATCCGGCCGTCGGCGACGGCCGCGCCGACGGCGGTCGCGGTGATGGACTTGCCGACCGACCAGGAGTTGAAGCGGCTGGCCGCGTCGTAGCCCGAGAAGTACCGCTCGTCGACGATCGTCCCTCCGCGCAGGACCAGGTAGCCGAGCGTGGAGGAGCGGGTGAGGAAGTCGTCCAGCGTGCGGGTCTTCCCGGCGAAGGCGTACCTCGGGTTGACCGGCGCGGTCTTCACGGCGAGCGGCTCGGGGGTGGCGGACGGCGCGACCGTCGTCGTCGGGTAGAAGGGCACGTGGGGCAGGAGCGGCAGGGGCAGCGGGCGCTCGGCCGCGCGGGCCGGCGTCGCCAGGACCGACGCCGCGAGGGTGGCGGCCGACACCGCCGCGAAGGCTCCTCGCTTGAACATCGCTCTCTCCGTTCGTCGGGGGGTGGCGTGATCGAAACACTAAGCACCACTGTTGTCAACAGTGGTGCTTAATGGCGGCCACTACCCTGGGACGGTGACCGACGCAGCCCCTCCGCCCGTGCGGCGACGCCGCTCGCTGAGCTTCCTCACCCCCGAAGTGATCATGGACGCGGCCATGGCGCTGATGGAGCGGGAGGGCTCGGACGCTTTGACCTTCCGGCGGCTGGGCGCCGAACTCGGCGTCGACCACACGGCGGTGCTGCGCCACTTCGGCGGCAAGGACGACCTGCTGCTCGCCCTCACCGACCGGCTGCTCACCGAGTCCCTCGCCGGGTTCGCCCCCGCCGGCGACTGGCGGGAGACCCTGACCGACCTGGCCCGCCGGGTCCGCCGCGCCTGCCGCGCGCACCCGCACTCGGCGGCCCTGGTCGCCGGGCGAACCTCCCGGGGGGAGGCCGAGTTCGCCGGCGCCGAGATCGTCATCGGCGCCCTCCTCGAAGCCGGGCTCCACGGCCGCGAGGCCGCGTCCTGCTACCGGGCCCTGGTCGACACCGCCCTCGCCTACTCCACGTACGAGGCCATCCACCTCACGCTGCCCGAACCCGCCCGTGCCCGCGACCGCGAAGCCTGGACCCGCGAGTACCGCGCGCTTCCCGCCGACCGCTTTCCGGCGATCGCCGCGGTCGCCGCCCACCTGGCCGAAGCCGACGCCGAGGACCAGTTCGAGACCGCCCTGGCCCTCTTCCTCGACGCCGTGGAACTCCGCGCCTCCCGCGCTCCGGGCACGCCCTGACGCGCCACGAGGTCACCTCGCGCTTCCGCCGAGGACGAGACACAGTCGTCACCTCTCCGGACAGAGCCCTGAGCCCTGGCCGCCACTGACCCCGAAGCCGGACGGCGCGAGCGCCGACCGCACGGTGGAGTCACCTCCGCCAGAGTCACGGCGGTCGAAGCTGCGCGGCCGGAACTCGCCCAGCCGGTGCGGGGACGGGGTCGGGGTGCGGGTCAGGCGGGGTTGAGGAGGCGGTGGGCGAGAGCGGTGTGGCGGCGGCCGGCGGAGGTGGTGCGGACGGCCGCGGCGAGGGCTCGGCGGGAACCGGTGAGGACGACGAGTTTCTTGGCGCGCGTGATGGCGGTGTAGAGCAGGTTGCGCTGGAGCATCATCCATGAGCTGGTGGTGAGGGGGATGACGACGGCCGGGTACTCGCTGCCCTGGCTGCGGTGGATGGTGATGGCGTACGCGTGGGTGAGCTCGTCCAGCTCGTCGAAGGAGTAGTCGATGTCCTCGTCCTCGTCGGTGCGGACGGTGAGGGTGTGGTCTTCCGGGGAGACCGCGGTGACGACGCCGACGGTGCCGTTGAAGACCCCCGCCTCGCCCTTGTCGTAGTTGTTGCGCAGCTGGGTCACCTTGTCGCCGGGGCGGAAGACCCGGCCGCCGTAGCGGCGTTCGGGGACGGTGTCGATGTGCGGGGTCAGGGCGTCCTGGAGGAGGGCGTTGAGGGAGCCCGCGCCGGCGGGGCCGCGGTGCATCGGCGCGAGGACCTGGACGTCGCGCCTGGCGTCCAGGCCGAACTTCGCCGGGATGCGGTTGACGACGACGTCGACGGTGAGGGCGGCGGTCTCCTCGGACTCCTCGCAGGGGAACAGGAAGAAGTCGGGGTAGCCGCGGGTGTGGGGGTGGTCGCCCGCGTTGACGCGGTGCGCGTTGACGACGATGCCGGACTGCTGGGCCTGGCGGAAGATCTTGGTGAGCCGGACGCGCGGGATGGCCTGTTCGGCGGCGAGCAGGTCGGCGAGCACCTCGCCCGCGCCCACGGACGGGAGCTGGTCGACGTCGCCGACCAGCAGCAGGTGCGCCCCCGGCGGGACGGCCTTGACGAGCTTGTTGGCGAGGATCAGATCGACCATCGAGCACTCGTCGACCACGACCAGGTCGGTGTCGAGGGGGTTGTCCTGGTCGAACCTGGCGTCGCCGCCGGGCTGGAGCTGGAGCAGGCGGTGGATGGTGGCGGCCTCGTGGCCGGTGAGCTCGGCGAGGCGCTTGGCGGCGCGGCCGGTCGGCGCGACCAGCGTGATCCTGGCCTTCTTCGCGGCGGCGAGCTCGACGACGGAGCGGACGGTGAAGCTCTTGCCGCAGCCGGGACCGCCGGTGAGCACGGCGACCTTCTCGGTGAGGGCGAGCCTGACGGCCTGCTCCTGCTCGGGGGCGAGCTCGGTGCCGGTGCGGCCGCGCAGCCAGGTGAGGGCCTTGGCCCAGTCGACGTCGGCGAAGGCGGCGAGCCGGTCGCGCGGAACGTTGAGGAGGGTGCGCAGCCCGCGCGCGAGGGAGCCCTCGGCGCGGTGGAACGGGACCAGGTAGACGGCGGGGACGTCGTTCACGCGCTCGCGGACGACGCCCTCTTCGGCGGCCAGCTCGTCGAGCGCGGGGACGATGAGGTCGCGGGGGACGCCGAGGATCTTCTCGGCGGCGGTGACGAGGTTCGGCTCGGGCAGGTAGCAGTGGCCCTGGTCGGCGGCCTCGGACAGGGTGTACTGGAGCCCGGCCTTGATGCGCTCGGGGCTGTCGTGCGGGATGCCGACGGCCTGCGCGATGGTGTCGGCGGTCTTGAAGCCGATGCCCCACACGTCGGCGGCGAGCCGGTACGGCTCCCGGCGGACGGTGTCGATCGACGTGTCGCCGTACCGCTTGTAGATGCGGACGGCGAGCGATGTGGAGACACCGACGCCCTGCAGGAAGACCATCACCTCCTTGATGGCCTTCTGCTCCTCCCACGCGGCGGCGATGCGCGCGGTGCGGCGCTTGCCGAGTCCGCGGACCTCGACCAGGCGCTCGGGCTCCTCCTCGATGACGCGCAGGATGTCGGTGCCGAAGTGGGAGACCATGCGGTCGGCCATCACCGGGCCGATGCCCTTGATCATGCCGGAGCCGAGGTAGCGGCGGATGCCCTGGACGGTCGCCGGCAGCACGGTCGTGTAGGAGTCGGCCTCGAACTGCCGGCCGTACTTGGGGTGGGAGCGCCAGCGGCCGGTCATCCTGATGCTCTCGCCGGCCTGGGCGCCGAGCAGCGCCCCGACGACGGTGAGCAGGTCGCCGCCGGACCTCTCGGTGGCGACGCGCGCGACCGTGTAGCCGGTGTCCTCGTTGGCGTAGGTGATCCGTTCGAGCACCGCCTCGAGGACCACGGGTTTCGGGGGGCCTGCCGCCTGGTTCGTCACGCTCGCCATCCTCGCGGACCGGCCGCCGCCGTCGAAACCGAAACCGGTTCTGGGGATGACCGCGCGTCCGCCGTGGCCGCATCCGGCGAACGATCTGGATCTGCCCGTGATCGCGACGTACGGTCCGGGCGCACCCGTACCACGAGTACCGGAGGTATCGCAGGTGTTCCGCTCCCGAGCCCTGGCTCTCGCGATGGGCCTGTTCACCGCCGTCCCGCTCGCCGCCGCCACCCCGGCGACGGGCCAGTCCCCCACACCCGTCCCCGGATTCACCGCGCGGTCGTCCGCCTGGCAGCGCGCGTACGAGAAGGCGTTCAGCGCGATCCCGTCCGCCGCCGAGGCGCGGCGGCTGGACGCCGAACTGGCCAGGGAACCGGCCCTCGCCGGGACCACCGGCGACTGGCACCGGGTCCAGCGCATCGTCCGTGAGCTGCGCTCCTACGGGCTCAGGCCCGAGGTGAGGACCTACTACACGTACCTGTCGCGGCCCAAGCGCGTCAGTGTGGAGATGACCGCGCCGCAGCGGCGCGTCCTGCCCGTCAAGGAGAAGAAGCAGCCCTGGCAGAAGTACTACGACGACATCATCCCCGGCTATAACGGCCTGTCTCCGTCCGGGAACGTCGAAGGCGAGGTCGTCTACGCCAACTACGGACGTCCCGAGGACTTCGCCCTGCTCGCGAAGAACGGCATCTCGCTCAAGGGCAAGATCGTGCTCGTCCGCTACGGGCAGGTGTTCCGGGGCGTGAAGCCGCGCGAGGCGGCCAAGGCGGGCGCCAAGGCCGTCATCATCTACTCGGACCCCGCCAACGACGGCTTCCGCCGTGGCACCGTCTACCCGCAGGGACCGTGGCGCGCCTCGGACGGCATCCAGCGCGGCAGCGTCGGGCAGATCATGTACGCCGCCGGCGACCCGCTCACCCCCGGATGGCCGTCGACGCGGAACGCGCCCAGGCTGAAGCCGTCGCAGGCTCCGGAACTCCAGGGGCTCATCCCGACGACGCCCATCTCCTACGGCGCGGCCGAGCCGCTTCTGCGCGCGCTCAACGGCGCCCAGGTGCCGAAGGAATGGCAAGGCGGACTCCCCTTCCCGTACCACTTCGGCCCCGGCGGCACGCGCGTCCATCTGGACCTGCAGAGCAGGTTCATCACCACGCCCATCTGGGACGTGACCGTACGCATCCCCGGGGCGAAGCGTCCGGACCAGGAGGTCGTCCTGGGCGGCCACCACGACGCGTGGGCGTACGGATCGCTGGACAACCTGTCCGGCGCCGAGAACGTGCTCCAGGTGGGACGCGCTCTCGGACGGCTGCTGAAGCGCGGCTGGCGTCCCGCACGGACGATCCTCCTCGCCACCTGGGACGGTGAGGAGTACGGCATCTACGGCAGCACCGAATACGCCGAAGAGCACGAGAGGCAACTGCGCGGCGCGGTCGCCTACGTGAACATGGACATCGCCGCCGGATCGCAGTTCGGCCCCTCGGCGACGCCCGCGCTCGACCAGAGCGTCATCGACGCGTCCAAGGAGGTCCGCTGGCCGGGCACCGGCGGAACGCTCTACGACGCCTGGAAGAAGCAGAACAACGGCACGACCCCGATCGACCGCATCGGCGGCGGCTCCGACTTCCAGCCGTTCTTCCAGCGGTTCGGCGTCCCCGCCATGGACCTCGGCGCGGGCAGCCCCGGATCGTCCGGCAACTACCACTGCACCTGCGACGACTTCTACTCCACGGACCACTTCGGCGACCCGACCTGGGAGTACCACGCGGCCATGTCCCGGCTGGCGGGCATCGCCACGCTCCGCCTGGCCGACGCCGACGTCATCGCCCTGCGCTACCAGCCCTACGCCGCCGAGACCGTGGGCTACCTGAACGACTTCACCACCGAGCAGCGCAAGAGGTTCGGCGAGGTCAAGGTGGACGTGTCCCGCGACGTCCAGCAGGCCCGCGCGTGGGAGCAGGCGGCGAGGTCCCTGCAGGCACGAGCCGACGCGGCACTCGCCAAGGGCGACCCCACCGCGTTCCGCTCCCTCAACGACCGCCTCATGCGCGCGGAACGGGACCTGCTCACCAACGCCGGGCTCCCCGCACGGCCGTGGTACCGGCACCAGATCTACGCGCCCGGCATGGACACCGGATATGCCACCCAGCGGCTCCCGGCTCTGCACGACGCGCTGTTCCTGCAGAAAGACCCGGCCACCGCGCGCGCGTACGAGGCGCGCCTGTACGCCAGTCTCCGAGCCGCGACCCGAACTCTCACCCCATGAGGACGACCATGAAGTCGCTTCACGCAGCCGGAAGCACCGTCCTGCTGGCCGCGGCCACCCTTCTCGTGGCCGTGCCCTCTGCGGACGCCGCGAACAGACCGTCCATCGGCAAGGAGGCGTTCGGCAAGCTCGCCGACGGCACCCGGGTGGACCGGTACACCCTGCGCAACGCGCACGGGATGCGCGTACGCATCCTCACCTACGGCGGCATCATCCAGATGCTGGACGTCCCCGACCGGAAAGGGCATGACGCCAACGTCGCCCTGGGCTTCGCCACTTTGAAGGACTACGTCGACAAGAACGGCGGCCCGTACTTCGGCGCGCTCATCGGACGCTACGCGAACCGCATCGCCAAGGGCCGCTTCACCCTGGACGGAAAAACCTACCGGCTGCCCGTCAACAACGGCCCGAACAGCCTGCACGGCGGCATCAAGGGCTTCAACACGAAAGTGTGGAAGGCGACGGTCGTCAAGGGCAAAGGCACCGTCGGCCTCCGGCTCACCTATGTCAGCAAGGCCGGCGAAGAGGGCTACCCCGGAAGGCTCACCACCTCCGTCACCTACACGCTCGGCAGCGCCAACCGGCTCCGCCTCGACTACCGGGCCACGACGGACAAGGCCACCATCGTCAACCTGACGAACCACTCGTACTTCAACCTCGCCGGAGAGGGCACGGGCGACGCCTACGGGCATCGGCTCCAGGTCAACGCCTCCCGGTACACGCCCACCGACACCACCCAGATCCCCACCGGGAAGCTCGCGCCGGTCAGGGGCACCCCGTTCGACTTCACGCGTCCCCACGCCATCGGCGAACGCATCCGCGACAACGACCCGCAGCTGCTGATCGGGCACGGCTACGACCACAACTTCGTGCTGAACCAGCGCCGCCCCGGCGAACCGGTCCTCGCCGCCACGGTGACCGAGCCGCGGTCCGGACGCGTGCTGCGCGTCAGCACCACCGAACCGGGCGTCCAGCTCTACACCGCCAACTTCCTGGACGGCACCCTCGTCGGCACCAGCGGCCACGCCTACCGGCAGGGTGACGCGCTGGCGCTCGAAACCCAGCACTTCCCCGACTCCCCCAACCACCCGACCTTCCCCTCGACCGTCCTGCGGCCCGGCCGGGTCTTCACCTCGACGACGACCTACGCCTTCTCCACCACCCACTGACTCGCCGGCCCACTGATCAACTGACTCGCTGATGCGCTGACCTGCGCGGGCGGGCTCGAACGAACGGCGGCGGCCCCTCCAGGGCCGCCGCCGTTCTCGTTTTTCCGCGCAGCGCCACCCACACACCATTTCCTTGCGAATAACCAATGCCGGAAATATGCACTTCCGGTGATCGGCAACGGCGCTTCCTCCTCGCCGCAACCGGGCCGATGGGCTGGACCGGAACACCGTTCCCGCTTATCGTTTTCGTCGTTCTCTCCCACGCCGTCCATCGGCGAAATCGAGGGTTCACAGTTGTCTTGCCCTGAGGCGAGTTATTTGTTCGGACTCTGACATAAATCCCGCAGACTGCCCCATTTGTTTGGCCGGCGCGCGGCTCACCACGCGCCCCGATCCCGACGGCGGTGCCGCATGACCTCCGAGAAGCCTCCGCTCGACTCGTTCGACTTCGGCCCGCCGCCGCTCGCGGACTCGCCAAGCCCGGTCTCGCGGACGCTCCCGGCGTCGCATCCGGAGCCGTCCCCGGCGGAGGACCCCGAGCACACGGACGCGCCCTCGCGCACGGTGTCGCTGCCACGCACGGAGTCGTCGCCGCACACGGACGCGTCGCCGCGTCCGGCGGGCGACCCGTTCGCCACCATCTGGGCCGACGATCCCGAGCCGGCACCGGGGAGCTTCTTCTCGACGGCGTCCTCGCCACCTGAGCAGACCGCCTTCTGGGAGGCGGACCTGCCGTCGCTGCCCCGCACCGCGCCGTCCACGCGGCGGCGCTCCCGCGGGCTGGTGCTCACCGTCGTCGGTGTCGTCGCCGCCACGGCCGGCGGCACGCTGGCCTGGGCGCTGGTCAGCCAGGACTCCGGCCCTTCACCCGCCGGCACCCCGGTGACGCCTCCCTCGCTCGCCAGCACGGCACCCGCCGCGACGCCGTCCGCGGTCGTCCCCCCGGCGTCCGCCCCGCCGTCCGTCCCGACGCCCGCCCCGCCGTCCGTTCCGACGCCTGGCGCGGCCTCGCCCACCGAGCGGCCCACCGCCGAGAAGAGTCCGGCCGGTTCGGGGACCCAGGGCGCCCGTCCACCGGCACGACCGCACAGGAGCGACGGCGGACACAGCGGCGGAGGCGGCCGGCGGACGACCCCGCCGTCCCGTCACCGCGCCGCGCCTCCGCGCGCGAGCAACCCCAGGCCGAAGCCCAAGCACAAGGCACCGCCCCAACCGAAGCTGTGCCCGGTCTACGACAACGGCGTCCTCGTGGCCTACCGGCCCTGCTAGCCCGGGGCCCACCGGCCCTGCTAGGCCGTGGCCCACCGGTCCTGCTGACCGCGCACCGACCCAGTCCACCGCGACCCGATCCGCACATCCCGCCCAGGACGGACCTCGATGATCAAAGCCCACGCAGTGTTCGCCTCTGCCGCCGCCGCGGCGATCACCGTCGCGCTCGCCTGCCCCGCCTCCGCACGCGCCGCCGCCGTGCCGTGGCGGCCCGCATGGTCCGGACTCGGACCGCAGCACACGGCCCTCGCCAGCGACTTCTCGCCGGTCAGCGTCCTTCTGGTGACGCACCTGAAGACCAGCGCGAAAGCACCGCGGACGAGAGGCGTGCAGGCCCGGGTCACCGGGCCCGGCGGCTGGAGGCGGAACCTCGCGCTGAAGCTGTGGAAGGGGCAGAGCCGCACCGACGGCAACTGGTCGAACCGGCTGTCGCTCCCGCCGCAGTCCCCCGCCGGGGACTACAGCGTCGGGTTCCTCGCCACCAACGCCAGGGGGCAGAAGGCGTGGCGCGGTTCGGCCGCGTCCTTCACCCTGAGCAAGACCAGCCACGTGCCGCTCGGCATCTCTCCGGACGGCACTCTCCAGATGACGTCCGGCGGACGGACCCTCACCGCGCAGCTCTTCCGGCCCGCCCGCACCTCCAGCGCGTACGCGACGCTCACCGGGCCCGACGGCAAGACCCTGACCTCGGGGTTCAGCCTGATGTCCGGGAACACCGACTACGGGATGTGGCGGGCGGTGCTGCAACTGCCCGCCACGTCCGCCCCCGGCACGTGGAGCATCAGCACCTCCTACGCCACCGCGCCCGGCAGCACCTGGAACGCCGGGCCCAAGGCCGCCGTGACGCTCCGGCAGACGTCCGCGGTCACCCTGACCGCCAGGCCCACCAAGGTCAGGCGCGGGCGGCCGGTCGTGCTGTGGGGACGGCTCGCCGGACGCCTGCCCAATGGAGGTTATGGCGGGCTCGCCCGGCGCAGGCTCCAGCTGATGTTCCGCTGGAACGCCGGTGGCGCGGGCGCGCAGCGGATCAACAGCGTCACCACCGACGCCAAGGGCGGTTTCCGGGTCTCCGGATACGCGGCCCGCAACGGCTGGATGTGGGTCACCTGGGCCGGAGACTCCCTCTACCAGCCCGGGACGAGCCGCAACCTCTGGATCACCGTGAAATGACGCCGCACCGCTGACGCGTCTGACGGCAGGGAGGGAGCACGGCTAACGGCCGTGCTCCCTCTCCGTTTCCGGGGTCCGGCCGTTGGCGGGCTCCAGGACGCCGGTCTCGGTGATCAGGGCCGTGACCAGCCGGGCCGGGGTGACGTCGAAGGCCGGGTTGTGGGCGCGGGCGCCGTGCGGGGCCACCGGCGCGGTGCCGTTGGTGAGGATTTCGGCGGACGGGCGTTGTTCGATGGGGATCCGGGCGCCGTCCGGAGTGGACAGGTCGACGGTGCTCCAGGGAGCGGCCACCAGGAGGGGGACTCCGGCGGCGGCGCAGGCCAGGGCCACCGCCAGGGTTCCGACCTTGTTGGCGGTGTCGCCGTTGGCGGCCACGCGGTCGGCGCCCACGATCGCGGCGTCGACGCGGCCGCCGAGGATGGTCCCGGCGGCGGCGCTGTCCGGCTGGACGTGGTACGGGATGCCGAGCCGGTGCAGTTCCCAGGCCGTCAGGCGGGAGCCCTGGAGGAGGGGACGGGTCTCGTCGACGTAGACGGTCTCGACGCGGTCGCGGGTGTGGAGCTCGCGGACGACGCCGAGGGCCGTGCCCCAGCCCGCCGTGGCCAGGGCTCCGGCGTTGCAGTGGGTCAGCAGGCGCAGCGGGCGGTCGCCGAGGCGCGCGCTCAGCCACTCCGCGCCGTGGCGTCCGATGGCGCGGTTCCCCTGGACGTCCTCGTCGAGCAGGGCCAGGGCTTCGGCCAGGACGGCGTCGGCTCCCCGGTCCGCGAGGGGACGGACCCGGTCCACTCCCGCCGCGAGGTTGACCGCCGTGGGACGGGCTTGGCGGATGCGGACGATCGCGGCGTCCAGCGTGGCGGCGTCCCAGCCCTCGCGTCCGGCCTGGCGCAGGGCCAGGACGACGCCGAACGCGCCCGCCACGCCCAGGGCGGGCGCGCCGCGGACGACGAGCCGCTGGATGGCGTCCACCAGGTCGTCGACGTCCACGACGTCGCGGTACTCCAGGCGCGCGGGCAGGAGCGTCTGGTCGAGGAGGCGCAGGGCGTCGCCGGTCCATGCGATCGGAGCGATGTCGGCCGTCATGGGCTCATCTTCGCGCACGCCTGTGAGCCGCGACACGTTCCCGGCTTCCGCAGCGGGCCGAGCAGTAGCGGCGCGGGGCGCCCCGGCCGGTCATGGCGAACGGCCTTCCGCAGGCGGGCGACGCGCACAGGCCGCCGGGCAGGGACCGCCGTTCGGCCAGCAGGACCGCCAGGGCCAGGGCGCGGTCGCGCCGTCCGGCGGCGGCGAGGGCGCGGATCACGGTCAGGAGCAGGCCCGTCCGGACGTGCGGTTCCGGTGCGGCGCGCGCGATCCGTTCCGCGCGGTTGAAGTCGCCCCTGGCGGCGGCGTTGCTGAGCAGTTCGTTCTGGACGACCGAGCGCACGTGCGGGTCGAGGATGCGGGAGAGGGCGTCGTCGGCCCGGTCGAGCGAGCCTCCGGCGTCCGCGACGCGCGCGATGTCGGCGAAGGCGAGGTCGCGGTAACGCGCGGAGTCGATCGCCAGGGCGAGCGCCCAGGCGTGGTCGAGGTCCCCACATGCCGCGGCCGCGATGATGAGGTCGTGGCGGTCGCTCACTCGGCGGTCAGCCGTCCACGTGCACGGAGAGGCATGGGGTAAAGGAAACCCCATCCGCTGGTCTGCCGCCAGCATCGACGTGCCGCGAGCCGGACGGCCGCCGGGCGCGTGGCGTGCCCGCGCGACGTGCCCGCGCGGCGGGCGCGCGTGGGCGGCCCGGGCCGGGCGGCGTGAACGGTCAGACGCTGCGCAGGACGGAGACGACCACCCCCAGGATCACCGCGTCGTCGCCGTCGATGACGTCGTAGGCCGGGTTGCGCGGTTCGAGGAGGACGTGGCCGCCGCGGCGGCGGTAGACCTTCACGGTGGCCTCGTCGTCGAGCATCGCCGCGACGATCTGCCCGGAGTGGGCCTCGGGCTGCTGCCGGACGACGACGATGTCGCCGTCGCGGATCGCCGCGTCGACCATGGAGTCGCCGCGGACGCGCAGCGCGAAGACGGTGCCGCGGCCGGTCAGCTCGCGCGGCAGCGACAGCGTGTCCTCCACGTGCTCCTCGGCGGAGATGGGCGCCCCGGCGGCGATGCGGCCGACGACGGGGACGGGCACCGACGCCTCGGCGGACGCGGGGCCGCCCGGCTCGCGCAGGAACATCCGCACGTCGATCGGGCGGTACACCGAGGCCGACCGGTTCAGGAAGCCCAGGTCCTCCAGGACGCGCAGGTGGCGGGAGACCGACGAGGTGGAGCGCAGGCCGACGGCGTCGCCGATCTCGCGCGTGCTCGGCGGGTACCCGTGCCTGACCACCCAGTCCCGGATCGCGGCGAGGATGCGCTGCTGGCGCTGGGACAGGGCCGACACGTCCAGGCCCCCGAAACCGTCAAGATCATCGTAGGTGGTCACGGGCGAAATGCTAGAGGGAGGGTCGGACATCCGGCGGGACGCCGCGACGCGCGTCACGGGACGGCCCCCTGGACGAGGACGACGGCGCTGCGGGAAGTCGCGGCGCGCGGTTCCAGGAGCCGGGACGGACGGCGGCGCGCGCGTATCGTTGGTCGGCGTCACCGGCCGGACACGGGGTGCGGTGCCGGTCTCGGGTGAATGGCGGGATCTGTCGTAACAACGGCGCCTTTACTGGCAGGTTCGAATCTTCCAGCGGGCGTGTAGGTGATCTAGCATCGCGCTGACATCGCTTGGTCCCGAGTCCTGACACCCCCGCCGCCGTCGCGGCGGACCGTCTCCCGCCCGAGAGGACCCGATCGACATGACCCGACGTCTCATCGGGGCGGCCGTCGCCGCCCTCACCGGCGCCGCCCTGCTCGCCGGCCCCGCCGTCGCCGCCAACGCCGACCCGGCCCCGACCGCCCCCCGGGTCGGCCACCCCGCTCCCACCGCCCCGCTCGCCGCCACCGACTACCACGCGATCGTCGCGCTGAGCAACTGCTCGGGGTCGGTCGTGCGCGGACCGCTCTCCACCGACAACGACCCCGCGCTCGTCCTCACCAACGGGCACTGCAGCGAGCTCGGCATGCCAGGGCCCGGCGAGGTCATCACCAACCGCAGCTCCTCGCGGTCGTTCAGCCTGCTGAACAGCACCGGGACGCGCACACTCGGCACGCTGCGGGCCTCGCAGATCGAGTACAGCACGATGACCGACACCGACGTGACGCTGTACAAGCTGCGCAGCACCTACGCGCAGATCAAGTCCCAGTACGGCACGGACGCGCTGCGCCTGTCGGCGTCGCACCCGGTGGCCGGGACGTCGATCAGCGTGGTATCGGGCTACTGGCGCACCACCTACAACTGCAAGATCGACGCGTTCGTGTACCGGCTGCGCGAGGCGAGCTGGACCTGGAAGGACTCGCTCCGCTACACCTCGTCCTGCAACACCATCGGCGGGACGTCGGGCTCGCCCGTCATCGACACCTCGTCCGGGCTGGTCGTCGGCGTGAACAACACCAGCAACGAGAACGGCGAGACGTGCACGCTCGACAACCCGTGCGAGGTGGACCAGAACGGCACCACGACCATCCACCCGGGCATCGGCTACGGGCAGGAGACCTACCTGCTCACGCAGTGCCTCACGGCCACCAACGACATCGACCTGACCCAGGCGAGCTGCCAGCTGCCGAGGCCCTGACCCCGCCCGGGACCGCCCCGGTTCCTTCCTGATCCTTCGAACGGCCCGGGTGTCCGTGTTCGTCCCACGGACGCCCGGGCTTCGCCGTGCCCGGGCTTCGCCGTGCCGGGCCGCGCCGTGCCGGGTCAGGCGTCCGGGGTCGTTCGGTCGGCGACGTGCTTCAGGAAGCGGCGCAGGGCGGGGTTGGGGTTGTCGCGGGACCACGCGAGCGTGATCGGCACGGTCGGGACGGGGTCGGCGAAGCGCCGGATCGCCACGCCCGGCACGTGCAGCGTGGCCGCCTTGCCCTCGGTGACGAAGCTGATGCCGCGCCCCTGCGCGACGGCGAACAGCATGTGCTCCTCCTCCGGCTCCGAGTGCGCGACGTCCGGACGGACGCCCTCGCCGAAGACCTGGTCGAGCATGCGGTCCCACATCCTCGGGCCGTGCTCGCGGGGCCACCACACCAGCGGGCGGCCCGCCACGTCCGCGCGGCGCAGCCGGCGCCTGCGCGCGAGCGGGTCGCCGGTGGGGACGGCCGCCACGATCGGCTCGTCGCCGACCGTGCGGGAGGCCAGGTCGTCGCGCGGGTCCTCCAGCATCCGCAGGAACGCCGCGTCGATGGAGCGCTCGCGCAGCCGCTGCTCGTCGCGCGCGGTGAAGCCGCTGGTCAGCCAGACGTCCACGGCGGGGTCGGCGGCGCGGAAGGTGTCGACGAGCTCGGTGACGACGCTGCGCGGCGCGGACCGGGTGAGGCTGACCGCCAGCCGGCCGGGGGGGGCCGCGCCGCTCCCCCCGGCCCCCCCCGCACGGCCGGGCGGCCCGGCCCCGCACTACGGCCGA
>NZ_JBFAOF010000066.1:0-16750 GCF_040675125.1 Spirillospora sp. NPDC049652
CCGGAGCAGCACACGGCGAACACCAGGTCGGACTCGCCCACCCAGCCCGCCAGCCGCTGCTCGAGGACGGTCAGCACCGGCACCGGGCAGCCGGGCCCGCACACGGCGGCCAGCACGTCCCCGGAGATGCCCGAGCCGCCCATCCCCGTGACCACGACCGCCCGCGGACGGCCGTCGTCCGCGATCCGGTCGATCCCGGCCTCGGCGGCCAGCAGCCGCGCCTCGCGGATCTGCGCGGCGGACGAGGCGACCTGACGGAGCATGCCGCCCGGGTCGGCCGCCTCCGTCGCGACGCCGGTCTCCAGCCGGGACTCGTCCAGGCCCGCGCCGGCGGCCGGGCCCGGCGGAGCGCCGGGCCCCTCCGGTGCGGCGCTCACGAGGTGGGCGTCCGGGCCTCGTCCACGAGGAGCACCGGGATGTCGTCGCGCACCGGGTAGGCGTACTTGCACGTCCCGGTGCAGACCAGCTCACCGGCCTTGTCGTCCTGCTCCAGAGCGCCCCCGCAGTTGGGGCAGGCGAGGATCTCCAGCAGCCAGGAGTCGAGCTTCATCGTCACTTCTCCCTCACGATCGCCAGGACCTCGTCGCGCACCTCGGCCATGGTGGTCTCGTCGTCGGCCTCCGCGTTCAGGCGGAGCAGCGGTTCGGTGTTGGACGGGCGCAGGTTGAACCACCAGGTGTCGGTGCCGACCGTGAGCCCGTCCAGCTCGTCGACGGTCACGCCCGGACGGCCCTCGAACGCCTCGCGCACCCGGGCGGTGGCGGCGGCCTGGTCGGCGACCTCGCTGTTGATCTCGCCGGAGGCCGCGTACGGGCTGTACTCGGCCAGCATCCGCGACAGCGGGCCGGACTGGGTGCCGAGCGCGGCGAGCACGTGCAGCGCCGCGAGCATGCCCGAGTCGGCGAACCAGAAGTCCTTGAAGTAGAAGTGCGCCGAGTGCTCGCCGCCGAACACCGCGCCGCTCTCGGCCATCGTCTGCTTGATGAACGAGTGCCCGACCCGGGTGCGGACCGGCGTGCCGCCGTGCTCGCTGACGATCTCCGGGACGGCCTTGGAGGTGATCAGGTTGTGCACGATCGACGCGCCGGGGTGCTTGGCCAGCTCGCGGACGGCGACCAGCGCGGTGATCGCCGACGGGGGGACGATCTCGCCCCGCTCGTCCACGACGAAGCAGCGGTCGGCGTCGCCGTCGAAGGCGAGGCCGATGTCGGCGCCGGTCTCGCGCACCTTGGCCTGCAGGTCGCGCAGGTTCTCCGGCTCGATCGGGTTGGCCTCGTGGTTGGGGAAGGTGCCGTCGAGCTCGAAGTACAGCGGCACCAGGTCGATCGGCAGGCCCTCGAACACGGTCGGGACGGTGTGCCCGCCCATGCCGTTGCCCGCGTCCACCACGACCTTCAGCGGCCGGATGCCGGACAGGTCGACCAGCTGCTTCAGGTGCTCGGCGTACCCGTGGAGCATGTCCTGCCGGGTGACCCGGCCGGGCTCGCCGTCGTAGGCCGGGACGCCGTTCTCGACCAGCTCGCGGATCTCGGTCAGCCCGGTGTCGCGGCCGACCGGGCGGGCGCCCGACCGGCACAGCTTGACGCCGTTGTACCGGGCCGGGTTGTGGCTGGCGGTGAACATCGCGCCGGGCACGTCGAGCGCGCCGGAGGCGTAGTAGAGCAGGTCGGTGGAGCCGAGGCCCGCCTCGACCACGTCCGCGCCCTGGGACGTGGCGCCGCGCGCGAACGCGGCGGCCAGCGGCTCGGACGAGGTGCGCATGTCGTGGGCCGTGACGACCTTGCGGGCGCCGGTCACACGGACGAAGGCCGCGCCGACGCGCTCCACGGTCTCGGCGTCGAGCTCGTCCGGGACCACGCCCCGGATGTCGTACGCCTTGAAGATCTTGGCGAGGTCGCCCACTCCTGCTCCCCGGTTTGCCGACACTGACGGAAACCGAGCCTACCGGCGGCGGGCACCGCGGGGCGGAGCACACCCTGCCTGTGGATAACTCCGGGAACCCGGACACCCTCCGGGAGTGCCGGGGAGACGGACGATCACCCCGTCAGGGCCCCCAGGTGAGCCCATGGGCGACGCGCGGCGCGCCGCGGGGAAATACCGGGCCGTCCGGTGGGAGGGCCCGTCCGGGCCGCTCAGCGGCTCCAGCCGGCGCGTGGGCGACGCGGACGGACGCCGGGCCCCTCGGAACGACAGGGCGCTCCCCCCAGCCGAATCGGGAAGTGATCAGTCGGTGCTGCGCAGGACGCGCAGGTGCCCCTTGCGGCCGACCTCGGTGGCCTGCCCGATGGGCTCCTCGCGGTCGCCGGGGGCCGGGCGGCCCGCCTCGCGGACCGCGTCGGCGAGGGCCTCCAGGTCGTCGGCGCTGGGTTCGGTCTCGGTCTCGACGGGGAGGCGGACCAGTTCCCAGCCCATGGGGGCGGTGAGCCGCTCGGAGTGCTCCGCGCACAGGTCGTAGCAGTGCGGCTCGGCGTACGTGGCGAGCGGCCCCAGGACCGCGGTCGAATCGCGGTACACATACGTGAGCGTGAAGACTGCGGGCGCCTTGCAGGCGGTGCGGGAGCAGATGCGGACGGGGCTCACGATGGCCGACCGTACCCCGCCGCGACGGCGTCCGCCACCACCGCGCGGCACGTGTCGCCGTTACCGGTCGATTTCCGCGATAACGATCACAATCCGTGAGGGCGCCGGGCGGGCGGGGCGAAAGCGCGCGCGGGGGTACTCTGGACGAGTGCGATCCCGTGTGGCAGGCGCGGGCCGCCCTTCGGCAGGCCCCCAGACCAGGCGCCGCGACCGGCACGGCCGCGGCCTGCGTGGTCCCCTCACGCCCCCGCGGTCGCCGATCTCGCGTACCCGCGCCGAACGGTTCGACGACCTGGTGGCCGACGAGGTCCGCCGCATCGCCCAGCGATGGGGCCGTGAGCTCGCCCAGGTCGAGTTCGCGGTCGAGGACGTCCCGGAGACCCCGCTGCCCCCGGAGGGCCCCGTGCCGCTGGGTGCGACGCTGCCCGGCGACGGCGGACGGCCCGTCCGGGTGGTGATCTACCGGCGTCCGGTGGAGGCGCGCGCGACGACCGAGCGCGAGCGGGCCCGGCTGGTGCGCGACCTGCTCGTGGAGGAGGTCGCCGACCTGCTGGGCATGTCCCCCGAGACGGTCGACCCGAGCTACGAGGAATAGCCCTCCCGGCCGGCGGACACGCCCCTGGGCGGGACGCCTGGGAGGCCCGGCGGCGAGCGGTGGTCAGTCCAGCGCGTGGTGAGTGTCGTGCGCGGGCGGAAGCATCTGGGCGAGCGGCGACGGAGGCACCGGTTCCGCCGTGACCAGCCCGGACGTGACGAGCGTGCTCCCGGCGTAGACCGGGCCGTCGGCCTCGACGCGGAGACCGGTTGCGGCCAGGCCCTTCGTGCCGGGCAGGAAGTAGGACGTCTCGATCGTCCGGCCCGCCGGGACGGCCAGAGTGCGGGAATCGCCGCCGCCCACGGGCGTGAGGGTGACCGTGACGGCCCGGGTGAGGGCGGTCAGGATGAGGCCGCCGCCCAGCCGCGCGTCCGGGATCGCGCCGGGGCCGGTGTCGGGCCCCAGGGGCGCGGACGATGTGCCGAAGGCCACATCCGGCCCGCGCGTGGCGGAGAACCCCGCCACGACCGGCTTGTCCGAGTCGACCAGGACCGCGGCCGGACGCCCCGACAGCGCCCCTCGCAGGTCGTACGTCGTCACGGTGCGGGGCCGCCCGGCGGACACGTCGTCCTGTCCTTTGAGCGGTACGACCCCGTCCGGCCCGACGAGGCGGACTCGGATCCTCGCGCTCTCCTCCCCCGGAACGGCGACCAGAAGCCGCCGGTCGCCCGGCCCGCTCGGCACGCCGGGCAGGACCAGCCGGGTCGCGGGGGTCGGCGAGATCGGCTCCCAGTCGATGCCGTGACCAGGGGAAACCCGCACGCGCAGGGCCGCGGCGACGCGTCCGGAGGTGGCCCGCACACGCAGGGCGAGGTCGTGCGCCGCCTGGACGACGGCTCCCAGCCCTTCCCGGGACTGGCCGATCCGCACGACGCGCGTGGTGTGCGGGGCCACCGCGACGCCCTGCCCGTCGAGGGTGTCCAGTGGGCCTTCCCCGGAGAGCGCGGTCAGGTCCACGGACGCGGGGTTGTCGTCCACGTTGGTGAGGCGGAGCCGCAGGTCCTCGGCCGCGAGCGGGCCCGGCCCCAGGAACCACTGGTCGAACCCCGGCTGGACGCAGCGCGCGGCTGCTGCGCCCCGGTCGCGTCCATGCGGCCAGACCGTCGTCCAGCGCGCGGCCAGGCCGGCGGCCAGGTCGCCGTCCGCGCGCACGAGGACGCTGGTCTTCTCACGAGCGCCGAGGTCACCCGTCCAGTGCTGCCCGGGGGACGTGAGCACCGCCGCGCGCGGTCCCTCGACGGAGACGCGTCCGCGCCCGTTCGGGACCGGAGCGGTCTGGACCGCGACACGTCCCGCTTCTCCTCCGGGGCATACCAGCACGGCGCTCTTGATGGCCTGCTGAACGGGCTTCACCGCTCGGTCGTCTTCGGAAGGACGGGTAACGGTGGCCGTCCCGTAGAGCGCGGCCAAGGCCACGGGTGCCGACACGGCGACGACGTATCTGTTCCTGAGCAGTCCGGGTTCGAGCTTCATGACCGCTCCTCATCCGTCGCGCTGGTTGCGGCCTTGTCCATCGCGGGCGGAGCCTCAGCCTCCTGCGCGCGCGACGGACGGCTGCTGAAAGGACGCGACCGGGTGTGGGATGCCGGGCGGTGACGTCGGCCAATGGCCTCATCGGGCTTCTTGCGAATCTGACGGGTGGCGCGGCGCAGCGCTGTGGCGGCCGTCGTAGGGGCTCGGCGCGCGTGCGAGCGCGTGTTCCGGGCCGTCGCCGGGTCCGGCTCGTCCGCGCGCGCACCGGGAAGGGCCAAGGCCAGGACCAGCAGCGCCAACGCCCCTTGCACGCCTATCCAGATCTGGCGTGTGAGCATGCCGTGCGACAAGGCGAACGTCCCGCCCGCCGCCGGGATCTCGTACGCGCGCGACCAGCCATTCGTTCGATGGCCCTTCAACGGGCGTCCGTCGAATGTGGCGTGCCAGCCTCCGTCGTCCGGTTCGGCCACCGTCAGGGTGCGAGGACCCGTGCCCGGCGGGATACGGACGCTCGTCCGGGCGGCGCGGGTTCCACCGGGCAGAATCTTGACCGCCTGGCCGTCCTGGAGCGTGAGGCGTCCAGCGGGGGCGCGGATCTCCCAGCTCGCAAAGTCGGCCGTGCGGCTCTGCCGGTCCAGTTCGGGCGAGGCGTCCAGCACCGGGGTCAGCGGGTCGTCGCCGGGGTGCCTGACCAGCAGGTACCGGACGCCCAGTGCGCTGAACCCGGGGGCCTCGTCGGTGTCCGTGCCGCCCGCGATTCCGGAGACGAGCGCCTCGAGGCGCTTTCGCCCGGACGCGTCGTCCGGCACGGAGGCGTCGGCGGGAGCGGGGGCGGTACCGCGCAGAACGGTGTAGTCCACCTGCCCGGACGGGTCGTGCCGCAGCACGACCGTGCGCGCGCCCGTGGAGTCGTGCAAGAAGATCGGGACGGTGTCGGGATTGAAGCGGCTCAGGGGGCCGTCCGTGCCGTCCGCGATCCACACGGCTGCGGCGAGGACAGGCGTCGCGCAGGCCGCGCCGAGCAGCAGCACTCCCCCTGCGCGCGCGAGGCGGCCCGTCCCGGCGAGAGCGAAAGCCGCGCGTCGTAGGCCAACCGAGGCTGCGACCAGTGCCCCTACCCCCGCGACCAGCAGCGGAACACCGGGCCAGTAGGGCGCGCTGTCGGCCCCGGACACGGCGGTGAGACCACTCAGCAGGACCGCCGTCAGCAGGCCGGAAAGCAGCACGCTCCAGCCGGTCAGGACGAGTCCGCGTCGCTCGCGCACGAGGAGGGCCACCAGAGCGGCCAGTCCGAGCCCGGCCGCCGCCCAAGGCATGGCGGGGCCTCCCGGAGCCAGCCCGAGCAGGCCGGCGGCCGTCGCGGGCGCGCGTCCGGACGGCAGGGTCCCGGCCTCCAGGAGGAAGCGCGACGGATGCAGGAACAGGCCCAGCGTCCACGGGCCGAGCAGCAGCGGCGGGACGGCGACGACAATGAGCATGTTGCGCGCGCCCCGGTCCACGGGTAGTCCGCGCGGGGCCGTGACCAGGACGGCTGCCATCACGACCAGGACCCAGACCAGGGGCACGAACGCCATCGCGATGGCCAAGAGCAGTGCCGTGCCCCAGGCTGCGCGCCCCGACGCACGCATGCCCACGGCGTCGGTGAGGGCCCGGTAGGCGAGCAGCGCGATCAGAGGCAGCAGGACGATGACGACGGACGTGCCCAGCCGTCCGTCCGCGATCGCTCCGGTGGCTGCGGGCAGGAGCGCATAGGTGCCCGCGGCCCAGAGGCGCAGCACCGCCCGGAAGGGCGTGCGCGGCGGGATGAGGCGACGAACCGCGATGAGCGCGGTCACCCCCGCCAACGGCACGCTGCCCAGCAACAGGACGTTGACGGCCAACCACGGCTTGCCGAACGCGAGTGTGGACACCAGCGCGAGCACGGCCACCCATGGCGGCGTCCCGGCGTCAGTGCCGAGGCCGGTCGGATGCCAACCCGCCGCATAGGCGGCCCAGAGGTCGGACGCGCCGCCCGTTGGTGCGGTCAGCGCACCGCCCGTGAGACGCGAACCCGCCGTGACCAGCGACCGTTCCGCCGCGATGGACACAACGGCGAGGGCGAGGACGAGCAGTACGCCCGGGCGCGCGAGGAAGCGAAGCATCACGCGTCGGCTGCGTTCCTCCAGCGGCGCCTTCTCACGTTCAGCCGCTCGCCGTTCGTCCCGTGCGGCGAGCCAGATGTGCAGCGCCTCGTTGGCGCGCCTCCGCGCCACCCCATGCGCCATCAGGCTGCGCTGGATGTACCGGTGCGCGTGCCGGCGTCCGTCCGAGCGCGCGGACCGTGCGCGCCACAGCCGCCTCGGCGAGCGCAGGACGGCCATGAACGCGCCGAGCTCCTGTCCGGCCGCCTCCCGCCGCTTCAGGAGCAGCATCCACGCGATCTGGAGCGCCGTGGACCAGGCGATGCGCGCGAACGTCTTGGGCAGCGCGCGGGCGGGCCGGTTGGCGAGCAGCGTCAGCAGCGCGTTGCGGCGGTCGAGGCGGCGGACCGGCTCGTCGGTCATCCCGAGGCCGCGCAAGCCTCGCCGCGCCGCTTCCGCGTGGTGGACGACCGCGCCCGTCACGACGACGACCCGCTGCCCGGCGGCGTGCGCGCGGAAGCACAGGTCCGCGTCGTCGCGGAACAGCCCGAACGAGGGGTCCAGGCCGCCGAGCCGGTCCCACAGGTCCCGGCGGACGAGCATCCCTGCGCTGCTCACCACGAGGACGTCGCGGTCCCCGTCGTGCTGCCCCTGGTCGAAGTCGCCGGGGTCGATGCCGGTGTCGCGGCGTCCGGCGCCGTCCATGGACTCTCCGACCGAGAGCAGGACGCGGCGGTCCGTCCACTCGCGGAGCTTCGGTCCGAGCACTCCGATGCGCGGATCGGCGTCGGCCGCCCGCAGCAGGCGCGCGAGCGCGTCAGGCGCGGGCGCGGAGTCGTCGTGCAGCAGCCACACCCATTCGACCCGGTCCGCTCCGTCCTCCCCTGAGGCGGGGCCTGCGTCTGCCGCTGCTCGGGGGACGGACGCGTAGGGCGGGGTCACGGCGGGATGACGCAGCGCTTCGGCGACGGCCTCGCCGTAACCGGTCGTCCGCGGGAGCCGGAGGACGGCGTCCGGGCCGACGACCTCGGCGGCGACGTCCGGGCCGCGGTCGGTGCTGCCGGTGTCGGCGACGACCAGGCGCTGGACGGGCCGCGCCTGGGTGAGCAGTGCCTTCAGCGCCTCCGGCAGCCACCGCGCCCCGTCGTGCGTGACGAGGACGGCGGTGACGACGTGCCGGTCGAGTGGGGAGGGCAACGGGAGATCGCTCCAAGGTCGGCGGCATGACCCCGCGCCGGCGCCCCCTGCCGACTCGGCCGACCACTGTACGCGCGGCCGCCCGACTTCGCCCGAGAACCAACCCTTTCGCCCGACATGATCATGTCCGGGCCCCGGGCAGAGAAGAGCGACGGCACGGGGAGTCCCGTGCCGTCGCTCTTCTCTGCCTTTCGGTTCCTTCCCGCACGCGCCCCGGGACGGGTGCCCGCAACCGTGCCGCGAACGGCACAGGGAAGCGGTGCGCGGGCACGCGAGCCCATGGGGCGCGCGGCGGTCGCCGGCCCGGACCGCCGGGGACGGAGCCCGGCGGTCAAGGCGACGGTCAGACGGCCTGGCGCTTCAACTTGCGGCGCTCACGCTCCGACAGTCCGCCCCATATTCCGAAACGCTCGTCGTGCTCTAGCGCGTACTCCAGGCACTCGGCCCGGACCTCGCATGCGCGGCACACCTTCTTGGCTTCGCGAGTGGAGCCGCCCTTCTCCGGAAAAAACGCCTCCGGGTCCGTCTGCGCGCACAGGGCGCGCTCCTGCCAGCCCATCTCTTCGCCGTCTGTGCCGTGCGCCAGCGGGATCACTACCTCGCTCACAGCGCACCTCCTAGCCCGTGGAGCCCCCCTGGTCGATGCCTTCTCCCAGGCTCCATCCCCCGAGAAGGCATTGAACTACACCGACGAAATTACACGCGTGTAGTGCCCGCTCCGTCAAGCCGAACGAGTTTCCATGTGGGCAAAGAGGGTTTTTTGGGAGATCACGTACGCCGGTTCAACGCGGTTTTGCTCCCGCGTGGACGTGCGACCACGCCGCGCCGACCTCCGCGAATGAAAGATCGGAAAATCTCACCGCGTCACTGCGGCGGACGGTTGTCCCGGTACCAGTCGCCGTCCTCTTCCGCACCGGGCTGCTGCTGCCCCGGCTGAGCGTGCTGGCCGGACTGGCCCGGCTGCCCGTGCTGCCCCTGCTGGGGCTGCTCGCCGGTGCTCCGGCTGCCGCCGTAGGCACGCGTCCACTCGCCCATCTCGTCCTCGTCCGGAGCCGTCTGGGACTCGGACCCCTGCTGCTGCTCCGCGCCGCCCTGCGCGGCCTGCCCGGGCTGGGCGCCGGGCTGCTGCTGGTACCCGGGCTGGCCGTAGTACGCCTGGTAGCCCTGCTGCTGGCCGTACTGCTGCGGCGCGGACTGGCCCTGCTGGCCCGGCTGGCCCGGCTGGCCCGTCTGCCCCGGCTGGCCGCCGGTCGCGCCCTGCTGGCCGTATCCGGCCTGGCCGTACTGCTCCTGGCCGTACTGCTGGCCCTGCTGCTCGCCGTACTGCTGCCCCGGCTGCTGCTGCCCGTGCTGCCCGTACGCGCCCGGCTGGCCGTAGTGCTGCTGGTCGCCGTAGGGCTGCTGGCCGTACGGCTGCTGCTCACCGACCTGCTGCTGGCCGCCGGGCTGGTAGCCGAAGCCCGGGTACTGGCCGGGGGCGGGCGGTCCGGCCGGACGGCCCGGCTGCATGCCCTGCAGGACGGTCAGGACGTACCAGGCGCCGAGGCCGATCACCGCGAGCTTGGCCGCGCCGTACAGGAACGCCGACAGCTTGCCGACCGCCGTGGCGTACTCGGACCCGGCGAACATGCTGGCCAGCCAGCAGATCACCCCGATCAGGGCCATCCCGCCGAGCACCCCGAGCGCGCCGACCACGATGGTGCGCGCCTGCGGCGTCGGCCCCTCCGGACGCGCGGACACCAGCCAGACGGCGAACGCGAGCATGCCGGTGACCGCGACGTTGGTGAAGGTTCCGCCGACGGTCTCGTTCAGGGCGTGGAAGGTGAACGGGCCGCGCCCGAAGAGAGCGACGATGCCCGCGAACAACTGGACACCCGCGGCGGCGAGCAGGATCCAGGCTGCCGGTTCGCGCAGGCGCTGGACGGCTTCCTTGTTCACGGCGACATCTCCCGGTGGTGACGGTTGCGTTTTCCGGATTCGAGAAAAAGCTTCGCACATCCGGGCACGCCATGCCCGCAGCGCCCCACGACCGGAGAACACGCCCGCCATTCCTTCCGCGGACGGCCGGGAACGCACCGCGACCAGGGCCACCCGGGCGCACGGGCGGCGTCCCGACCGCCTCTAGGCTGGGGACATGAGGATCGTGGCGCTGGCGGGCGGTATCGGTGGGGCCCGCTTCCTGCGCGGACTGCGGGCGGCCGCCCCCGAGGCCGACATCACCGTGATCGGCAACACCGGAGACGACATCTCCCTGTTCGGACTCCGGGTCTGCCCGGATCTGGACACGGTGATGTACACCCTCGGCGGGGGCATCAACGAGGAACAGGGCTGGGGGCGGCGAGACGAAAGTTTCACCGTCAAGGAAGAACTTCTTGAATACGGCGTCGGGCCGTCCTGGTTCGGATTGGGCGACCGCGACTTCGCGACGCACATCGTCCGGACGCAGATGCTGGCGGCCGGGTACCGGCTGTCCGCGGTGACGGAGGCGCTGTGCGACCGGTGGAAGCCGGGCGTGCGGCTGATCCCGATGACCGACGACCAGGTCGAGACGCACGTCGTCGTGGACGACCCCGAGCACGGCCGCCGCGCGATCCACTTCCAGGAGTGGTGGGTGCGGCTGCGCGCGTCGCTGCCCGCGGTGTCGATCGCCGCGGTCGGCGCGGACGAGGCCAAGCCCGCGCCCGGCGTGCTGAAGGCGGTCGAGGCCGCCGACGTGGTGCTGTTCCCGCCGTCCAACCCGGTGGTCAGCATCGGGACGATCCTGTCGGTCCCCGGCATTAAGGACGCGGTTGCGAAGAAGACCGTCGTCGGGGTGTCGCCGATCGTGGCCGGCGCGCCGGTGCGCGGCATGGCGGACGCGTGCCTGACGGCGATCGGCGTGGAGACGTCCGCGCGGGCGGTCGCCGAGCACTACGGCCCGGACCTGATCGACGGCTGGCTCGTGGACGAGGCCGACGGCGGCGTGGCCGTGGAGGGCGTGGAGGTCCGGTCCCGGCCGCTGCTGATGAGCGACCCGGAGGCGACGGCGGCGATCGCGCGCGCGGCGCTCGACCTGGCCGAGGAGCTGGCGGAGGGAACGGGCCGGTGAGCTTCCAGGTCTTCGGCGTCCCCGGGATGCCCGAGGTGGAGGAGGGTGCGGACATCGCCGCGCTGATCCCCGCCGACCTCGTCCAGGACGGCGACATCCTGGTCGTCACGTCCAAGATCGTGAGCAAGGCGGAGGGCCGGACGCTCGTCGCCGACGATCGCGAGAAGGCGATCGACGCGGAGACCGTCCGGGTCGTCGCGCGCCGCGCCCACGAGCACGGTGAGACGCGCATCGTCGAGACGCGGCACGGCCTGGTGCTGGCCGCCGCGGGCGTCGACGCGTCCAACACCGCGCCCGGCACCGTCCTGCTGCTGCCCGACGATCCGGACGCGTCCGCCCGGCGCATCCGCGCGCGCGTGCGCGAGCTGACCGGCGCGAACGTGGCGGTGCTGGTGTCGGACACCATGGGCCGCCCCTGGCGCAACGGGCTGACCGACAACGCGATCGGCGTCGCCGGGCTCGCGCCTCTGGACGACTTCCGCGGCCGCACCGACGCCTATGGGAACGCCTTGCACGCGACCGTCACGGCCGTCGCCGACGAGCTGGCCTCGGCCGCCGAGCTGGCCAAGGGCAAGCTCGCGGGCGTGCCGGTGGCCGTCGTGCGCGGGCTGGACGAACTGGTGACCGACGCCGACGGGCCCGGCGCGCGCGCCCTGCTCCGCTCCCCTGACCAGGACATGTTCCGGTACGGCTCGGCGGAGGTGCTGTACGCGCGCCGCACGATCCGCGAGTTCACCGACGAGCCGGTCGATCCGTCGGCGGTCCGGCGCGCGGTCGCCGCCGCGATCACCGCACCCGCCCCGCACCACACCACGCCGTGGCGGTTCGTCCTGCTGGAGTCGGCCGGGTCGCGGCTGCGCCTGCTGGACGCGATGCGCGACGCGTGGGAGGCCGACCTGCGCCGCGACGGCAAGTCCGAGGAGTCGATCGCCAAGCGGCTCCGGCGCGGCGACGTGCTGCGGCGCGCGCCGTACCTGGTCGTCCCGTGCCTGGTGATGGACGGCTCGCACGACTACCCCGACGAGCGCCGGTCGGCGGCCGAGCGCGAGATGTTCGTGGTCGCGACGGGCGCGGGCGTGCAGAACCTGCTGGTCCAGCTGGCCGTGGAGGGGCTCGGCTCGTGCTGGGTGTCGTCCACGATGTTCTGCCGGGACGTCGTGCGCGAGGTTCTGGACCTGCCCGCCGGCTGGGACCCGATGGGCTGCGTGGGCGTCGGCCACGCGGCCGCGCCGCCGCGGCAGCGCCCGCCTCGTTCGGCGGAGGCCTTCATCGAAGTCCGCTGAGTCCCTTCCGCGACAGGGCCCCGATGCCTCCGGGCATCGGGGCCCTGACTTCTGTCGCGAGAAAATCAACCGGTCGTGTCAATTTCGCCCTCACGTAGCGCGGCAAGTCGGTACCTAGCTGCACAAACACCCCCTTCAGCCGATAATGCGAATCCCGCCCTCACCGCAACCGATTTATGTCAGGATTCCGGCGTCTTACATCCGAAGGACGCCCAAGGCGCCCCGGGGAGGTTTCCGCCTCATGAGACTGCACAAAAACCCGTTCGGCGTGAAATTTCCGGTATACGGAACCGCCATCGCCATGACCGCGGCATCCGGCCCGGCTCCCGGAGCCGGTGAATTCCGCGCCGAGCCCGCCCCCTCAATCGGACGGCAAAACATTCACCAGTTCCCCGCCAAGGACGATCTAAACGGCCGGGCGGGAAAATCTCTCAACTCGGGCACCGTCAAGTTCGGCCAGTACCGCAGGGGCCGCGGCGTCCCGGTCGTCTGCCAGGACGACGGCGAGGTCGCCCACGGCTCGGTCATCTGGGACTACACGGCCGACAGGACGTGGGTGCCCGACCACGACGTCAGGACCGGCTCCGACGGCTTCGCCCCCGGCGTCCCGCGCTGCGGCAGCTCCCGCCGGCCCGGCTCGCGGACCCTCACGGCCTCGGCCGACCTGGCCGGGCGGTCCGGCAAGGGGCTCTCCTCCCCGACCCGGCGCGTCTACAAGAAGGGCACGCCGGTCACGCTCACCTGTCAGGCGTACGGCGACTTCGCCGCCGCCGTCCCGTCCGGCGGCGGCTCCCGCCCCGCCCCGGCCGCCGGCGCCCCTCCCGTCGGCCCGTCCACAGGCAACCTCAACGCGGGGCCGTCCGGCGAGGGCTCCTACATCTGGGACCGCACCCGGGAACGGCTCTGGGTCGCGGACGCGCACCTCAGGCCCGGAGCCGGCGGCTTCCTGAAGAGCCTGCCGCGCTGCGACGACGATCCACCGACCGACGGCGGCGCCGCGAAGGGCGGCGGTAAGCGGACGTCCGACTGCTTCAGCCCCACCGCCGTCCACGGACGCGACGAGGGGCCGGGCGGCGTGAACGACGGCACCGCCGCCCACCGGCGCGCCCGCATCGTCGCCGCCGCCCGTTCGATGACCGGGCACGGCTACAGCTACGCGTGGGGCGGCGGCGGCAAGGGCGGCCCGTCCTGCGGCATCGCGTCGCCGAGCCCCGGCGGCCACGTCGACTACCGGCGCTACGGGTTCGACTGCTCAGGGCTGAGCAGCTACGCGGTCTGGAAGGCGCTCGGCGTCGACCCGGGCGCGGACACCCGCCACCAGTACCGCAGCCCGCACGGCCGCAAGGTCTCCTGGGCGCACCGCCTGCCGGGCGACCTGCTGTTCTGGGGGCGCGGCACGGCGAACTCGACCTACCACGTCGCCGTTTACGCGGGCGGCGGCCGCATCATCGAGGCCGCTCCCCCGCGCGGCGCGACCAGCATCCACGTGAAGCGCGCGTACGGCTCGCGGCACTGGATGCCGTCCCTGATCCGCTTCGCCTACTAGCGGACCCTGTGCGGAGGGCTTCGAAGCGCCCTCCGCACGCTCCCCGTCCCTCAGGGGGAGATGAGCGGAAGCGCCCGTCCCCGGCCCGGCGTCCGGTTCCGGTCGCCGCCGAAGTGCCCGATGCCGTCCGTGCGGCGGGCCGCCTCGATCCGCTCGGCGGTCGGGACGCCGTACAGCGTCGTGCGCTGCTTCGCCGGACGGCCCGCGCGGGCCGCGATGCCCTCCAGTTCGCTGATCGCTTTGAAGGAACCGTTCTCCGAGCCCGCCATACGGCTGATGGTCTCCTCCATGAGCGTGCCGCCCAGGTCGTTGACGCCGCCTTGCAGGACGCGCGTGCACAGCTCGTCCCCGAGCTTGACCCACGACGTCTGGATGTTGGCGATCGAGCCGTGCAGCAGGATGCGCGCGAGGGCGTGGACGGCGACGTTCTCCCGGACGGTCGGCCCCGGACGCGCGAGTCCGGCCAGGTAGATCGGCGAGTTGTGGTGGACGAACGGCAGCAGCACGAACTCGCTGAACCCGCCCGTCCGGTCCTGGATCGACCGCAGCAGCCGGATGTGCGCGACCCAGTGCGCGGGCGTGTCCACGTGGCCGTACATCATCGTGGACGTCGTCCGGATGCCCAGCTCGTGCGCGGTCGTGACGACCTCGACCCACTGGTCGGCGGGCAGCTTGCCCTTGGTCAGCACCCAGCGGACGTCGTCGTCGAGGATCTCCGCGGCCGTGCCGGGCAGCGAGTCCACGCCCGCCTCCCGCGCCGCGATCAGCCACTCCCGGACGGACAGGTCCGTGCGCGCGACGCCGTTGACGACCTCCATCGGGCTGTAGGAGTGCAGGTGGATCTCCGGCGCGCGCCTCTTCACCTCGCGCGCGAGATCGAAGTAGGCGGTTCCGGGCAGGTCGGGATGGATGCCGCCCTGCATGCAGATCTCGGTCGCGCCCGCCGCCCACGCCTCGTCCACGCGGTCGCCGACCTGCTCCAGGGAGAGCGTGTAGGCGTCGGCGTCCGTGCGGCGCTGCGCGAACGCGCAGAACCGGCAGCCGGTGTAGCAGACGTTGGTGAAGTTGATGTTCCGCGTGACGACGTAGGTGACGTCGTCGCCGACCGCTTCGCGGCGCAGGTCGTCGGCGAGGCGGGTCAGCGCGTCCAGTTCGGGGCCGTCGGCGTGCAGGAGCGCAAGGGCCTCGTCGTCGGAGAGCCCCGCCGGGTCGCGTTCGGCGGCGGACAGCGCGGCCTTGACGTCGGCGTCGAAGCGCCGCGGACGGGACGAGTCGTGCCGCGGGTCGGCCGCCTCGTGCCGCGGACCGCCGGACGAGATGCGTTCGCGCGTCGCGTCCCAGTCGCCGTAGACGGAGTCGAAGTCGTCGCGCCGGTCGGCGGTGCGGCCCTCGGTGTCGATGGAGACGTGCAGGTCGGTGCGTCCGGACGAGGTGAAGCCGCCGTCCGGCTCCTGCCACGGCCGTCCTTCCGGCACGGCGTCCTCGCGGGCCAGGCCGGTCCCGGGGTCGGCGAGCGCGGCGACGTGCGCGGCCAGGCGGGGGTCGAGCCACGGCTCGCCGCGCCGGACGTACTCGGGATAGATCGTCAGGCGCTCGCGCAGCGTGAAGCCCGCCTCGGCGGTGCGCGCGGCGAGCTCCTCGATCTGCGGCCAGGGCCGCTCCGGGTTCACGTGGTCGGGGGTGAGCGGCGAGACCCCGCCCCAGTCGTCGATCCCGGCGCGCAGCAGCAGCCGGTACTGGTCGTCCACCAGGTTCGGCGGGGCCTGGACGCGCGCCCTCGGCCCGAGGACGAGCCGCGCGACCGCGATCGTCGCGGCGAGCTCCTCGAGTTCGGCGTCGGGGGTGTCGCGCATCTTGGTGTCCGGCTTGGCGCGGAAGTTCTGGACGATGACCTCCTGCACCGCGCCGTACTCGCGCATCGTCCGGCGGATGGCGAAGATCGCGTCCGCGCGCTCCTCGACCGTCTCGCCGATGCCGATCAGGATGCCGGTGGTGAACGGGACGTTGCTGCGCCCGGCGTCCTCCAGCACCCGCAGCCGGACGGCCGGGTCCTTGTCGGGCGAGCCGAAGTGCGGGCCGCCGCGCTCGCTGAACAGGCGCGTCGCGGTCGTCTCCAGCATCATCCCCATGGACGGCGCGACCGGCTTGAGCCGCTGGAAGTCGCGCCAGGTCAGCACGCCGGGGTTCAGGTGCGGCAGGAGGCCGGTCTCCTCCAGCACGCGGACGGCCATCGCGCGCACGTAGGAGAGCGTGTCGTCGTAGCCGTGGGCGTCCAGCCACTCGCGGGCCGGCTTCCAGCGGTCCTCGGGACGGTCGCCGAGGGTGAACAGCGCCTCCTTGCAGCCCATCGCCGCGCCCCGCCGGGCGATCTCCAGCACCTCGTCCGGGCTGAGGTAGGGCGCGTCCAGGCGGTGCGGGACGGTCGCGAAGGTGCAGTAGCCGCAGCGGTCCCGGCACAGCCGGGTGAGCGGGATGAAGACCTTGCGGCTGTAGGTGATCACGCCGGGCCGGCCGGCGGCCGCGAGGCCCGCGTCGCGGACGCGGCCGGCGTGGGCCAGCAGGTCGTCCAGCCGCTCGCCCCGGGCGTGCAGCAGGATGGCGGCCTCGGCCCGGTCGAGCGTCTTGCCGTCGCGCGCCCGCGCGAGCGCCCGGCGGAGGGCGGTGTCGGAGGGAGCGGGTGCACGCGTGCTCTCAACGTCCATGCGCGCACTCTATGCCAAGCGTCATATTCGCGTCCCGCGCGGGGGGCGGGTAGCACTCGGGCGGATCGGCGGGAGGTCCCAGCGGGCTCGTTCCCCGTTCCGCCCGCCGGGAACCGGGGACGGGCGGTCAGCGGGCCGGTGTCGCGGACCCGCCGGGCACGCGGGG
>NZ_JBFAOF010000067.1:0-16729 GCF_040675125.1 Spirillospora sp. NPDC049652
CCTGCCGCGGCGCGACCTCGGGCGGATAGCCGACCATGCGGCGCGCGGCGCGGCGGTGCTCGACCTCCAGGGCGTGGATGCGGCGGGGCCGCCGCCGCGACTCGGCGTAGGCCGTCCACAGGGTCCGGGCCGGTTCCGGGAAGGCGGTTACCGGCTCATATACCCGTAGGTACGCGGCGTACGGAAACACCACCGCATCGTTACATGAGTCCGGCCGAAATGCGGGCGCCTTGGGTGTCGTGAGACACGCGTGTTACCTCGTGGCGGGCGTCGAGCTCCAGGTCGCGAGTGCGGGAGGGGGGTTTCCGGGCCGTCCGTCCCCCGTCCTCGCCGCCGCGCACAGGAGTGCAGGACGGACGTAGTGCGGGTTCTACCGACGGGGTGACATCCACCACCTTTAGGCTGATCTCAAGACAGAGAGGAGGGCACTACCGTGCCTAATGTCTTCGGGTCGCCCCACAAGGGCACCGAACCCCGACACGAGCAGGTCGTCTTCTGCCAGGACGAGGCCAGCGGCCTGCGCGCGATCATCGCGATCCACTCCACCGCCCTCGGGCCGTCCCTCGGCGGGACGCGCTTCTACCCCTACGCGTCGGAGGAGGAGGCCCTCGCCGACGTGCTCAATCTCTCCCGCGGCATGTCCTATAAGAACGCGCTGGCGGGCCTCGATCTGGGCGGCGGCAAGGCGGTGATCATCGGTGACCCCGGGACCGACAAGAACGAGGCGATGCTGCGTGCCTACGGACGGTTCGTCCAGTCGCTGAACGGCCGCTACATCACCGCCTGCGACGTCGGCACCTTCAGCCCCGACATGGACATCATCGCCCGCGAGTCCGAGTTCGTCACCGGACGGACCGTCGAGCACGGCGGGGCGGGCGACTCCTCGATCCTGACCGCGTTCGGCGTCTTCCAGGGCATGCGGGCCGCAGCCGAGCACGTCTGGGGCAGCCCGACGCTGCGCGGCCGGCGGGTGGGCGTCGAGGGCGTCGGCAAGGTCGGCCACCGCCTCGTGGAGCACCTCCTGGAGGACGGCGCGGAGGTCGTGGTCTGCGACGTCAACGAAGGGGCCATCGCGCGCGTGCGCGAGCGGCACCCGCACGTCGCCGTGGCCGCCGACAACGACGCGCTCGTCCGCGAGCCGCTCGACGTCTACGCGCCGTGCGCCCTCGGCGGCTCGCTGTCGGACGAGACGGTCGCCGTGCTCAGCGCGAAGATCGTCTGCGGCGCGGCCAACAACCAGCTCGCGCACGCCGGCATCGAGAAGCAGCTGGCCGACCGCGGCGTCCTCTACGCCCCCGACTACGTGGTCAACTCCGGCGGCGTGATCCAGGTCGCGGACGAGATCGACGGGTTCGACTTCGACCGGGCCAAGACCCGCGCCACGAAGATCTTCGACACCACCGGGAAGATCTTCGTGCTGGCGGCCGAGGAGGGCGTACCGCCCGCGGTGGCCGCCGACCGGCTCGCCGAGCGCCGCATGTCCGCGATCGGCCGCCTGCGCGGCATCCTGCTCTGACGTCCGCCCGCCGGGAGGTCGCGCCGCCGCCGCGCGGCGCCCCTCCCGGCGGTCCGGGCCGCCGTCCCCGGACGGTCCGGACCGTGTTCTCCCCTCTGTCCGGCGGGCGTTCTTCGTCGGTCGGGCGTGCTTTTCCGGCGTCCGGAGGGGTTTTTCCGGTTGTGGGCGGCCCTCGGGGGCGGGCGTGTCGGGGCCGCCCGGCCCTGGAACGCCCCCTCCGACCACCGGATACACTGGTGTCCTCCGCAACGAGCGTTCTCCGCCACGAGCTGACGATGTACCGAGCCGGGCGCAAAACGGGTACGGTTGTATCCGTGACTGACGCATGGCTCATCAGGCATCGGTTCGTGTGGTACACGCGCGCGTTGATGGGCCCACGAAAGCCCTGACCATCGAGGGGGTCGAGCCAATGGGTCGCGGCCGAGCCAAGGCCAAGCAGGTAAAGGTTGCCAGGCAGCTCAAATACAGCAGCGGCGGCACAGACCTCGATCGCCTGCAGAAAGAGTTGGGTGTTCCGGACTCTCCGGCCGACGACGCCTATGACGAGCTCGCGGAGAAGTACGCCGACTACGCAGACGACTACGAGGACCAGCGCAGGAACGGCACCTCGGGTCACTGATCGAACCGCGGAACGCCACCGCAGGGACTCCGGTCCCGCGCGGTGGCGTTCGCGTTTTCGCGGCACGTCCCGCCGGGCGCGACGTGCGTCACATTTCTAGGGCCGGGTCTCCGGCGCGAGGGCCGCGTGGACGCCGGGTTCCGGCCGTCCGCCGATCTTGGGTCCCGGCTTCAGGGTCATGCTGCCGACGGCCTTGAGCGTCGCGAGCGGCTCCCGCAGGTATCCGTTGACCGTCGCGTCGGTGCGTCCGCCGCCCATGCTCTGGTCGCCGACGCCGTAGGCGTCGATCCCGGCCGCCCGGCACAGCGCGACCGCCCGCGGCAGGTGGAACAGCTGCGTGACGACGGTCGCCCTCCGCACCCCGAAGATCTTTTTGGCCCGGACGCACGAGTCCCACGTCTCCAGCCCCGCGAAGTCCCGGACGATCCGGTTCTCGGGGACGCCCGCGCGCATGAGGTAGTCGCGCATGGTCGTGGGCTCGTCGTAGTTCTTGAAGCGGTTGTCGCCGGAGACCAGCAGCACCTTGACCTTGCCCCGCCGATACAGTTCGGCCGCGAGGTCGAGCCGCCGGGCGAGCAGCGGCGAAGGCTGCCCGTTCGCGATCCCGGCGCCCAGCACCAGCGCGACAGGCGTCTCCGGCACGTTTTCGGGCGTGTGCCGATACCGGGCAGTGTCCGCATAGGCCCATCCGGTGGGCAGCAGGACCGCGTACAACCCCAGCCCGCCGAGCACCAGCAGCGGCCCGACCCTATGCCGCAACCGAGCCCGAACCGCCGCCAGAAGCCGTGTCCCCGCGCTCACCGCAACCTTCACCACACCCGGTTCGACGCCCCGAGGATCAAGAAGGTTCGCCCCGCCCGCCCGGGGCGGCCCCCTCCTTGAACCGGTGACATGGGCATGCCAGCATGGCCCCCGGGCGCCTCCCCCGTCTCGGATGACGGGCGGCGCACGTTGTTATGCTCGTTTCACCGCTTTGCTCATCGCGCCCTTGATCAGCGAGAACGGTTCACTGAGACGGGCGCCGCCCCTGGTGGGAGTGGGCGTCGCCGACGGAGGATCGATGGTGGGAACCGTGCCCGCGGGCGCGTTCGCCAAGCCGGGACCGCTGCGTTTCGCGGGGCGGACCCATGAGGTCGTCTGGCGCAAGTCGTCCTCCAGCGGAGACTCCGAGTGCGTCGAGGTCGCGGCGCTCGGCGCGATGGGCTTCGTCCGTGACTCGACGGACGCCGCCGGGCCGGCGATCGCGTTCTCCGGCCGCGACTGGACGGGCCTGCTGGCCGCCGTGCGCGGCCGGCGCTGACTCACCGCCTCCCGCATCTGCCCGGGGGGTGACGGTCAGGCCGCACCCTCCGCCTCCATTCCGGCGATCAGCTCCTCGATGAAGTCGGCCGTGGCGTCGGCCGGGAGCGCGAGCTGGCGGAGGTTCTCGAAGGCGGCGCTGTAGTCGGTGACGCGCCTGTCGCGGTCCATGACGGTGAGGTCCGAACCGCCGACGTTCTCCTGGAAGAACACGTCGTTGAGCCGCGGGTCGTCGAACTGCAGGATCGTGAACTCGCCCATCATCCCGAAGTGCGCGCCGGCCGAGAACGGGATGACCTCCACCGACACGTGCGGCCGGTCGAGCGCGTCCAGGATGTGGCGCAGCTGCCGGGGCATGATGCCGGGGTCGAACTGGCCCCCGACCCGGCGGCGCAGCACCGCCTCGTCCACGACCATCCTGAGCTGCGGCGGATCGTCCCGGCCGAAGATCTCCTCCTGGCGGCGCATCCGGACCTCCACGATCACGTCGCGGTCCGCGTGCGAGTCCACGAACTCGATGGTCAGCGCGTTCGCGTACTCCTCGGTCTGGAGCAGGCCCGGAACCAGCATCGTCTGGAAGCTGCGGATGCTCGAAGCGCCCGACTCGTACCCGATGTACTGCAGGTAGGCGGGCTTCATCTCCCGGCGGTACAGGGACCACCAGCCGCGCTGGCGGGCGTCGCGCGCCATCGAGGTGAGGACGCCGACGCGCTCGTCCCCGTCCGGGAGGCCGTAGTGCCGCAGCAGTGCCTGCAGGTCGGTCGTGGACACCCCGACCGTGCCGCCCTCGATGCGGATCAGCTTGGACGTCGACCAGTCGAGTGCCGCCGCGACCTGGTCCTGGGTCTCACCGGTCTCGACCCGGAGCCGCTGCAGCTCGCTGACCAGGATCGCGCGCTGGACCACCGGCCCGGGCCCTGAAGCGTTCGGCATCGCGACCTCTCGTCCGGCGGCCGGTGCCGCGCCCGTGCCTCGTCGCGGCCTCGCCCGCCGTCCTCTCCTGCATCGAGTAAATCAGCGACATGGCGGTCTGCCAAGTGGCAACCGGCGTTCTCCCTTTATGGCATCTCCCGAAAAGGGGTTCGCCGAATGCGGGGTGGCATTCGGCGTTGTTGCGGTTTGCCCGAACGGCGCCCCCGCGGCCTCACGAGCCCCTCTGGCCCCGGCGGCGCCGGGCTTCGGGCGCGTCGGCGTCAGATTGCCAGGTGTCCGGCGGCCAGCAGGCAGTACGTCGGAGATCCGATTGCGATGTCTCCGCGTGGCACCCGCCGTTCGGCGACCTCACTGTTCTCCGGAAGGCAGATTTGCGCACGGCAATCAGCCGAAAACAGAGGGCCTTTCGAACGTCCTGCACAATTGTCAGCGGGGGGAGTTTCTGTTCCTGGCACGAGAAAGGCGCCGCGACGAACATGAGCATCCAGCCCGTCGACCGGCAGGCCGGTCCGCCGCAGGTCTTCGCCCGTGCGTCGGCTCTGACGACCGCCCCGGGCCCCGCCCAGGGAACGCTGTTCCCGCCGCCCGCACCCGCACCGCACACGGCCTCCGGGCCGGTGCCGACTCCCGTGTGGAACGGGCCGTTCGCCGCCGGGCCCGGCTCCGCGCCGTTCGCCGGGGCCGTCGCAAGGGTCTACACGACCATGGTCGCCGTCGACATCGTCTCGTTCACCGACCCCCGGCGCGACGAGGAGATCCGCCTCTTCCTCCGCCACCGCCTGTACGAACAGCTCCGGGACGCGTTCGTCATGACGCTGCTGCCCTGGGACGCCTGCTACATCGAGGACCGCGGCGACGGGGCCCTCGTCATCGCGCCGCCGGACGTGCCTCCGCACCTCCTGCTGGACCCGCTCGCCCACCACCTGCTGGCGCTGCTGCGGCGCGGCAACCGGTTCGCCAGCGACCCGGCGCGCATGCGGCTGCGGATGGCGGCGCACTCCGGGCATGTGGAACGGGACGTCCACGGTGTGGCCGGAACCGCCGTGAACGACATGTTCCGGCTGCTGGACGCGCCCCGGTTCCGCGACGCGGCCTCCGGATCCGGGGCGGACCTCAGCATGATCGTCTCGGACCGGCTGTACGAGGAGGTGCTGACCAACCGCGGCATGCTGTTCCCCGAGCTGTACCGGCAGGTCGAGGTCAGCTGCAAGCAGACCACGGCCCTGGGCTGGATCTGGCTGTCCCCGGGCGGCTGCGTCCACGGCCCGGGCGACGGCGCGGGCGGGCCGGGTCAGGCGTAGGCGGGCCGGGGGCGGGCCGGGTCGGGTCGGGTCGGGTCGGGTCGGGTCGGTCAGGCGTAGGCGCAGGTTCCGGTGCCCGGGACCGTCTCGCCGAGGTGCCAGGCCGGGACGTCCCGGTCGGCGAGCAGGCGCAGGGCGGCGTCGGCGGTGTCCGGGGCGACGATCGCGACCATGCCGACGCCGAGGTTGAAGGTCTTGTCCATCTCGGCCTGCGGGACGTCCCCGTGGGCCTGGAGGATCCCGAACAGCGGCGGGACGGTCCAGGAGTCGCGGCGCAGGACGGCGTCGACCGTGCCCGGGAGCGAACGGGCCAGGTTGCTCGCCAGGCCGCCGCCGGTGATGTGGGAGAACGCGTGCACGCCGCCGGTCTCGGCGACCAGGGCGAGCATGTCCTTGGCGTAGATGCGGGTCGGGGTCAGCAGCTCCTCGCCGAGGGTGCGGCCGAGCTCGTCCGGGCGGCTGTCCAGCGTCAGGTCGCTGTGCGCGAGGATGTGCCTGACCAGGGAGTACCCGTTGGAGTGGATGCCGGACGAGGCCATCGCGATCACCGCGTCGCCGGGGCGGACCCGGTCCGGGCCGAGCAGGGCGTCCGCCTCGACCACGCCGGTGCCGGCGCCCGCGACGTCGAACTCGTCCGCGCCGAGGAGGCCGGGGTGCTCGGCGGTCTCGCCGCCGACCAGGGCCGCCCCCGCGAGGGCGCAGCCCTCGGCGATGCCTCCGACGATGTCGGCGATCCGCTCCGGGACGACCTTGCCGCAGGCGATGTAGTCGGTCATGAACAGCGGCTCGGCGCCGCAGACCGCGAGGTCGTCCAGGACCATCCCGACCAGGTCGTGGCCGATCGTGCCGTAGATCCCCAGTCGGCGGGCCAGGTCGACCTTGGTGCCGACGCCGTCGGTCGAGGTCGCCAGCAGCGGACGGCGGTACTTCAGGAACGCCGAGGCGTCGAACAGGCCCGCGAAGCCGCTCGCGTCGTCCACGACCTCCGGACGGCGCGACCGCGCCACCCGCGCCTTCATCAGCTCCACGGCGCGCTCGCCCGCCGCGATGTCGACTCCGGCCGCCTCGTACGAGGTGCTCATGATCCCCCCGGCCCGCCGCGCGGCGGGTCGTCTCGTCGGCCCGCCCTGGCGCGAGCCTCCTGTCTCACCCGCACGGATCCGCGGGGTGCTCGTCCGCGCGGTGCCGCGGGACGTCTCGTCCGCTCCTGGGAGCGGACCGGCATCAGGTGCGGATGATCTCCAGCAGGTGCTTGCCGCGCGCGGCCTCCTCGACCGGGATCGGGTAGACGCCGTCGAAGCAGGCCCGGCAGAGCCGGTCCTTGGCGATCTGGGAGGCGGCGATCAGCTCGTCCAGCGAGATGAATCCGAGCGAGTCCGCGCCGATCGAGTCGCGGATGCCCTCGACGTCGAGGTTCCCGGCGATCAGCTCCGCGCGGGTGGCGAAGTCGATGCCGTAGAAGCAGGGCCAGGACACCGGCGGGCTGGAGATCCGGACGTGGACCTCGGCGGCGCCGGCGTCGCGCAGCAGCGCCACGACCTGCCGCTGGGTGTTGCCGCGCACGATCGAGTCGTCCACGACGACCAGTCGCTTGCCCTCGATCGCCTCGCGGAGCGGGTTCAGCTTCAGCCGGATGCCGAGTTGGCGGATCGTCTGGGACGGCTGGATGAACGTCCGGCCGACGTAGGAGTTCTTGACCAGGCCCTGCCCGTAGGGGATGCCGGACGCCTCGGCGTAGCCGATCGCGGCGGGGGTGCCGGACTCCGGCGTCGGGATGACCATGTCGGCCTCGACCGGGTGCTCGGCTGCGAGGCGGCGGCCGACCTCGACCCGGGTCGCCTGGACGGACCGCCCGGCGATCGTGGTGTCGGGACGGGCCAGGTAGACGTACTCGAACAGGCAGCCCTTGGGGTTGGCCTCGGCGAACCGCTCGGAGCGGACGCCGTCGCCGTCGATCGCGACCATCTCGCCCGGCTCCAGCTCCCGGACGAACCGGGCGCCGACGATGTCGAGCGCGGCCGTCTCGGACGCCACGACCCAGCCGCCGTTGTCCCCGAGGGAGCCCAGCACCAGGGGGCGGATGCCCTCCGGGTCGCGGGCCGCGTACAGGGTGTTCTCGTCCATGAAGACCAGCGAGAACGCGCCCCGGGTGGCCGGCAGGATCTCCCGCGCGGCCGCCAGCGGGCCGCCCTCGCGGGTCGCCAGCAGCGCCGTGAGGACCTCGGTGTCGGAGGTCGCGGTGAGCACGCCGCCGTCCAGCCGCTCGGCCAGCTCGGGGGTGTTGATCAGGTTGCCGTTGTGCGTGAGGGCCAGCCCGCCGTGCTCGGTGGAGCGGAAGGTGGGCTGGGCGTTCTCCCAGGTCGGCGAGCCGGTGGTGGAGTACCGGCAGTGTCCGACCGCGATGTGGCCGCGCAGGGTGTTCAGCACGGACTCGTCGAAGACCTGGGCGACCAGGCCCATGTCCTTGAACACCACGATCCGCGATCCGTCGCTGACCGCGATGCCCGCCGACTCCTGTCCGCGGTGCTGGAGCGCGTACAGGCCGTAGTAGGTGAGCTTGCTGACCTCCGCCCTGGCGGCCTGGTCCTGTGGGACCCAGACGCCGAACACACCGCAGGCGTCCTGCGGCGGGCGGTCGGAGGGGTCGATGTCATGGCTCAGTCGTCCATCACCGAGAGGCACGCGGGCCAGTCTAAAGGCCCGTCCCTTCTGCTCCGATCGGTGGAGTCCTTAATCGACCTTTACCCGTCCGGACCCCGGCCGGAAGACCCGGCACGCGAGTGTGGGGAAACGACTTCTGGGGAGGGCCGAGCCGATGACCATGCCGGGCTACCAGACGCGCACGCCGCCGTCCGCGCCCGAGCGGCACGGCCTGGCGACGGCGTCCCTGGTGCTCGGGCTGGCCGGGCTGCCCGCCCTGCTGCTGTGCGGGATCGGGCTGCCGGTCGCGCTCGTCGGCCTCGTCCTGGGCGTCGTCGCGGCCTCCCGCGGGACGGCCCGGGGCCTGGCGGTCGCGGGGATCGTCTGCTCCGCGGTGACACTCGTGATCGGAACGGTGGCGATCATCTGGCTGCTGAGCAAGGCCGCCGAATGCGCCGACACCCACCGCTATCCGGACGACTTCACCCGGCGGCAGTGCATCGACCGGGAGTTCCCGTTCGCCCGCGCCTCCGACGCTCCCTGAGGTGGGGATGTGAGTTCGGTAACAGTAAGGGGTGGTAGGCGGGGCCGGGTGAGGTTCGTCGCTGGTCGGCCTCAGATGGTCGCGATGGCGCGGAGGGCTTGTTCGTCCAGGGCTGCGGCGTAGACGCGGACGTCTGCCATCAGTCCTGAGATGCCCGGCTTTCCGGGCTCCGCGCCCAGGGACAGCGGCCCGGCCGGCGTCACCACCGGATGCTCCAGCGAGACGGCCGTGTCCAGCCTGCCGTCGACGTACAGGAACATGCCCTGCGCGTTGACGACGTAGGCCAGGTGAACCCACGTGTCCCGGGTGAGGCGGGCGTGGCTGTCCAGGTACTCGGGGCCCTTGATCGTGAAGAGCTGGAGGCGCACCCGGTCGGCGTCCGGGTGAAGCCACATGCCGACGGCGCGCGCGTCACCGTCCGCGACCTCCTTGAACAGGAGCGCGCGCCACTCCCCCGTCGGGCCGTCGGTAACGCAGGCGTGGAACGCCACGGTGAAGCCGAAGACCTGGCTCAGGGCGAGCTGCGGGACGGCGGGGACGGTCGCGCGCGCAGCCGTGCCGTCGAAGGCCAGCGCCTGGCCGTCGCGCGTCGGGACGATCCGCACGCCCTCGTCCAGGGCCATCGCGAGGCCGCCGCCCGTGGCGTCGGCCACCCGGCGTCCGTCGATGTCCGCGACCTCGAAACTCCAGTGCGCGACGAGCACGGCACCCACCTCCTCGCGGTCGGGCACGGCGTCCGCGTTCCGAACGCCGGGACGCCTGTTGCGATGTCTGATCGGGACGTCCGGTCCGGAGTGGCGCGCGGCTGGGACGGCGGCCGCGCGCGGTTCAGGAGGCCCGGTCCGGACGCGGTGTCCGGTGTGATCGGTGCCCTTACCGTCGCAGCGCCCGGCGGCGCGGGCAAGACCCAACGATCCGGCCCCAACGTTCCGGGCGCGCCGCTCGTTTATGTAGGTGGGAGGGGGAGGTGAGCGGACAGGTCGGCGCGGGACCCGCTGGCTTTGACGCGGCGCTCGCGGAGGGCGTCGTCCCAGGCCAGCTCGCCCAGGGCGAGGGCGATCCAGGTGTCGGCATCCATTTCGACCACATTGGGCGGGGTTCCTCGGGTGTGCCGCGTGCCCTCGACCGCCTGGACGGCCGCGTGCGGGGGAACGCGGACCTCGACCGACCGTCCGGGGGCGAGTTCGGCGAGCCGGTCGAGCAGCAGCCGGACGGCCCCCGTCACGATCGGCCGCGCGGGCTCGACGCCCGCCGCACGAGCGGCGAGCAGCGTGTCCAGGGCGGCACGGCGCAGGGCGGGCGGCTCGTCCGGACCGGCGTAGGCGGGCAGCCCGAGCACGGCACGCTGCTCGTCCAGCAGCTCACGGGTGAGAGGTTTGCGCGGCATCTCCGCCGACGCTATCCGACCCCGCCGCGCCGACCACGCCCACCCCGCCCCACAACCAGGCCCCCCGGGGGGTGGTTCCGCCCAGAGGGATCGTCGGCGCTCATCCGGGGGCTCGCGGGGGTGGGTGGGATCGGGCATGAGTGACGAAACGGGCGGTGGGGATCGCTGGAAGGGGTGACGGCACACGGTGGAGGGCGCGGGGAGGGAAACTCCGGCCGGTCACGGTGTGTGCGGGCGCCGGCCTGAGTTCGCCTGGTGCGGGTCAAGGGTGAGCGGGGTGACGGATCGGGTGCGGGCGACTCAACCGCGCCATCGACCGCCAACCGGTAGAAAGGGACCGGTGCCGACGCGGGGACGGATCACGTTTCACTGACGGACGGGGGGCGGCCCCCCGATGGCAGAACACGGAGGGTGCGTAGATGGCAGAGGCTCTGCCCCTGCAGCCCGGCGACCCGGAACGGCTGGGGGACTTCCCGATCACCGGCCGGCTCGGCGTCGGCGAGCAGGGCGCGGTCTTCGTCGGCCGCGCCGCGTCCGGACGGTCCGTGGCGGTGAAGCTGCTGCACGTGCGGCTGAGCTCCGACGCCGAGACGCGGGCCCGGTTCGCCGGCGCGTTCGCGGGCGCCCGCCGCGTGGCCGGGTTCAGCACCGCCGAGATCCTCGCCGCGGACGTCGAGGACGGCCGTCCCTATGTGGTGTCCGACCTGGTGGACGGGCCGTCGCTGGCCGAGCTGGTCGCGGCCGAGGGGCCGCGCGGGCCGCTCGTGGTCGAGCGCCTCGCGGTCGGCCTGGCCGTCGCGCTGGCGGCCGCGCACCGCGCCGGGGCCGTCCACCACGATCTGAAGCCGGCGAACGTGCTGCTGGCGCGGTCGGGTCCGCGCGTGACCGACCTCGGCGTGGTCACGGCCCTGGAGGCGGTGAACGCGGCCTCAGCGGTCCGGGCCGAGAACGACCCGTCCTTCCTCGCTCCGGAGCAGCTCAGCGGGCAGGGCATCGGTCCCGCCGCCGACGTGTACGCGTGGGCGACGACGCTGCTGTTCGCGGCGACCGGCAAGCCGCCGTTCGGGGACGGCTCGCCCGCGGAGATCATGCAGGGCATCGTCTACGACGACCCGGAGACGGACGCCCTGCCCGAGTCCGTCCGCGACGTGGTGGCGGACGCGCTGGACAAGTCGCCGTCCGAACGTCCCACCGCTCCTGACCTGCTGCGACGTCTGCTGGACGGTCCGGTCGCCGCCCGCACGCCCGCGTCGCTGCGCGCCGAGGCCGAAGCGCTGGCCGCCGGCGGTTCGCACGCGGCGTCCGCCTCGGCCGAAGCCCCGGCCCCGGCCCCGGCCCCGGGCTCGGGCTCGGCAGCCCCGTCCCTCCCAGGCTCGTCCCTGTCCTCGGGCTCGTCGGTCTCTGGGCCGGTGGCCGTTGACCCGGTCTCCCCTTCCACTTCCGCGCCCGGCGGTGTTCCGGCGTCCGCTTCGGGTTCGTGGACGCGTACGCCCAGCGCCCCTCCGGCGGCGGACGAGGACGGGCCGAGCACGATGCTCGACCTGCCGAAGCCTCCGCCGGGCTTCGGCGCGCCTCCGTCCCCCGCCAGCGGCTCGGTACCGGACGGCGGGCCGAGCACCAGCCTGGATCTGCACTCGGCTTCCGGGGCGTCCGGTCCCCCGGCCAAGGACGACGGCGGGCCCAGCACTGTGCTCGATCTCCGGCTCGGCTCGTCCGGTCCGGTCGGTGCCTCCGGTTCGTTCGGGCCTCCCGTGCCCAGTTCGCCGCGTCCTGCCGGCGGGTGGCAGGACAGCAGGGCCACGGCGCGGGACCTTCCGGTCACCGGGCCGTCCGCGCTGCCGTCCGGTCCGCCTGCGCCGGGCGCTTTCGGCGGCCCCGGCGGGCCCGGCGGGTCCGGCGGGCCCGGCGGGCCCGGCGGGGCTTCGGCGGACAGTCTGATCCCCGGGATGCGTCCGGTCGAGGCGGAGGCCAAGGGGCCGGAGACGGCCGTGCTGTCGCTGCCCGGGTTGCGCGCGGCCCGTCCGCAGCTGAAGAAACCGCAGCTCAAGAAGCCCGGGAACCATGCCGTCGGGGTCGCGATCTCGCTGGCCGTCGGCGTGCTGGTGGGCGTGGCGATCATCTCGCTGGTGCTCTGGCCGCACCTGCGCGGAAACGGCGGCAAGGAGCAGTCCAAGCCGTCCACCTCGGCGGACGGCCAGCCCGTGACCACGATCCCGGACGCGTTCGCCGGCACCTGGAAGGGGACGGCCGTGAACCCGCAGCGCGGCGAGTCGTTCCCGCTGCAGGTCACGCTCCAGGCCGGGGCGAAGTCGGGGACGGCGGTGTACCCGAAGGAGGGCTGCACCGGCACGCTCGCCCTGACGAAGGGCACCGGGGCCGAGCTCCAGCTCGCGCTGTCGGTCAGCAAGCCGTGCACGAGCGGGGACGTCCGGATCAGCAGGCAGCCGGACGGGTCGCTGAAGTACGACTGGTCCAAGCCGGGGACGGCCCTGGCGTACCGGGGCAGTCTGACCAAGGGCTGAGCCTCCCCCGCCACCTGGGACGACGGACTCCAAGATCACTCAGCGCAGCCGATTTTCATCTGATCGATATGTCCTTTATGAGGTTTGTGAAGTGAAAGGTGCACTAGGGTTCCGGGGTCGGTGACCTCGATCTTGGCCGCGGCTCCGACTCCGCGGCAGAAGGAGCTCTCTTGCGGCCCGTCTCCCGAAGGCTGCTGCTGGCCGGCGCGATCGCGTCCTCTGTGGGCGCCGCGGCGGCGATCCCCGCCCTGGCCAACGCCGATTCCAAGCCCACGCCGGTCCAGGTGACCGCCGCCGAGGGCACGCCCATCGCGGGCCAGTACATCGTCACGCTCAAGGCCGGCACCTCGCCCACCGCCACGGCGGGCCAGGTCGGCGCCTCGTCCGCCCAGGACTTCGGCGACGTCCTCAACGGGTTCGTCGCCCGCCTCGACAGCAGGCAGCTCGACAAGCTGCGCCGCGACAAGCGCGTCGCGGCCATCGAGCAGGACCAGCTCGTGCACGCCACGACCACCCAGAGGTCGCCGCTCCCGTGGGGCCTGGACCGCATCGACCAGCGCCGGACGCCGCTGTCGAAGTCCTACTCCTACAAGGCGACCGGCAAGGGCGTCACGGCCTACATCATCGACAGCGGCATCGCCTGGACGCACTCGCAGTTCGGCGGGCGCGCCAAGGTCGTGTGGTCCGCGCCGCGCTTCAAGGGCAACGGCTGGGACTACAACGGCCACGGCACCCACGTCGCCGGCATCCTCGGCTCCGCCAAGTACGGCGCGGCCAAGGGCGTCCAGCTGCGCGCCCTGCGCGTCCTCGACAAGGACGGCAGCGCCCCGGCGTCCGACGTCGTCGCCGGCCTGAAGTGGCTGCGCTCGCACGCCGCCAAGCCGTCGGTGGCGAACCTGTCGATCGGCGGCGGCAAGTCCGCGGCCCTCGACACCGCCGTCGCGAACCTGTCCAAGTCGGGCGTCTTCGTGACCGTCGCCGCGGGCAACGACAACAAGGACGCCTGCAAGTTCTCGCCCTCGGGCGCGTCCTGGGTCGAGGCCGTCGGCGCGACCACCTCGCACGACAACCGCGCGGGCTTCTCCAACTACGGCAAGTGCGTGGACATCCTGGCGCCGGGCTACGGCATCACGTCCACGTGGCCGGGCGGCGGCACGCAGGTCGAGAGCGGCACGTCCATGGCCTCGCCGTACGTCGCCGGTGTCGCCGCGCTCTACCTGCAGACGCACCCCAAGGCGAACTTCTCCGCCGTTCAGAAGTGGCTGCACGACAACTCCACCAAGAACGTCCTGCGGAACCTGAAGACCGGCACGCCCAACCGGCTGCTCTACAAGGGTTCGCTGTAAGACCCTCCGCGCTCACGCACGGTCATGACGGCCCGGTCCCGGCCTCGGGACCGGGCCGTCATGCAACGAGCGGAGCCGGACGCCGGGGCGGCGCCCCGGACCGCCCGCCGGCTCTGCCGATTCCGGGCATCGGGTCGGCCGCCGGGGTCGTCCCGGCAGCCCCGGGGGTCTAATCTTTGGCGAGGCAACACCCAGTTCCTTGCAGTTTGTTGGTGTCCGGTCGGTGACTGCCCGTGGTCGACGCGGCAGGCTGGCCGGACGCGCCGAGTCCCGGACGCCCCCTGTCCGGGAGCCGGGGACCCAGCCGCCGGACGCCCCGTCCGGCCGGGGTGAATTCGCGGCCGCCGCACGCGCCGCGATAGGGCGGACTCCCGCGCCCGAACCCGACAGCTAACCCGGTAGGCCGACCAGAGGAGAGGAGAGGACGTGCAGCGCCCGACCTCCGGCCGCCGTCTCCGGGCGGCCGTCCCCCGGCCCCGCACGGGCGTCCGCGGACGCCGCGCCGCACTGGCCGCCGCCGCTGCCGTGCTCGCCCTGCCGCTGCTGTCGAGCACCGTCCCGGCCGGCGCCGAGCCCGGCGACAGCGACCGGATGGACAAGCTGAACAAGCAGATCGAGCAGCTCGACAAGGAGTACGGCGGCGACCTTGCCCAGCTCAAGGACGCCCAGTGGGCCGCCCGGAAGGCCATCAAGAAGGCCGACGACCTGCGCGAGCAGCTGACCGCCTCGCGCACCCTCGTCGCCCGGCTCGCCGCCAACCAGTACATGACCGGCGGCCAGGACCCGGGGATCACCGTCGTCGCGGCGGGCGACCCGTCCGAGCTGCTGAACACGATGAGCCTGGCGAGCCATGTCGCGCAGAACCAGTCGGCGCGCGTCCAGCAGATCACCAAGCTCGTCGCCGACCAGGAGAAGGCGCGGCAGCAGGCGCAGGCGAAGATCTCCGACCTGCAGAAGAACCTGACCGACCTGAAGTCCCGCAAGGCCCAGATCAAGAAGCTGGTCAAGAAGTACAAGCCGGAGTCGCCGAGCGTCGGCATGGGCAGCGTGACCCCCCGCATGCTGCACGTGAAGCAGGTCATCGACACCGAGTTCGGGCCGTTCCCCACCATCGGCTGCTACCGCGGCGGCGCGGACGCGCAGGACCACGCCACCGGCACCGCCTGCGACTTCATGGAGTCGTCCGGCGGCTCCATGCCCACGTCCGCGCGCAACAGCAACGGCGACCAGGTGGCGGCCTACGCCATCGCGCACGCCTCCTCGCTGGGCATCAAGTACATCATCTGGAAGCAGCGGATCTACGACATGCGCAGCCCGGGCTGGCGCAGCATGAGCGACCGCGGCGGCATCACCGCCAACCACTACGACCACGTCCACATTTCGGTCTTCTGACCGCACCGAGCCTCACGGGGACGCCCCGGGCGGGCGCATCGGGAAGCTGAGGCATGAGCGCAGGCAGGGACGAGCCGAGGCGGGAACCGGATCCGACGGCGTTGGTCGATCGTCACGTCGTCGAGGTCGGGGAGCGTCAGGCATGGCCGTTCCTGACCTTCGCCCATCCTGAAGACGAGCCCGAGCTCCGTCTCTACATCGACGCGGAGATCACCGTCGAGCCCTCCCCGCGGCTACCGGCCGACCTCGCGCCGGACCTGGAACAGCTGGTGACGCTCTCCGGCTTCAACTGCGCCACGGTCGCATCGGTCGAGGTCGATCAGAACGACGCCTTGATCCTGGTCTTCGATGACCTCTCCGGCAGCCGGCTGACCGTGTCAGGAAAGCCCACTGCGACCACGGTCGGCCTTCCCTGGTGGCTGGGGCGCTGCTGACCTGGGGGCCGTGCTCTGTCGGGCACAGGGCACGTGCCGGGCGATAGGCTGGCCGTCCGTGGTGATTTCTAGTGCTTTGTGGTCCTTCGCTCTGGTCGCCGGGCTTCTGACGCTCACGCCCGGCCTCGACACCGCGCTCATCCTCCGGACCGCCGCGCTCGGGCAGCGGCGCCGCGCCTGGGGCGTCGTCCTCGGGATCCAGACCGGGACGCTCGTCTGGGGCGCGTTCGCCTCCCTCGGCGTCACGGCGCTCCTCACGGCCTCGCATGCGGCCTACACGGCCCTGCGGTGGGTCGGCGCGGCCTACCTGTTGTGGATGGGCCTGCACATGCTCTGGACGAGCTGGAGGCGCGTCCCGGACGCCCTGGTCCCGGACGCCGAGCCGGAGCCCGACCGGCTGCGCGAGGGCTGGCGGCGGGGCTCGCTGACCAACCTGCTGAACCCGAAGGTCGGCGCGTTCTACATGGCGCTGCTTCCGCAGTTCATCCCGGCGGACGTCCCGCACTTCGCGTTCGGGATGGCGCTGGCGAGCATCCACGTCGCGTGCGGAGTCGTCTGGTCGGCGATCCTCGTCACGTTCGCGCACGCGCTGCGCTCGTGGCTCTCCAGGCCGTCCGCGCGCAAGATCATGGACCGCGTCACCGGCGGCGTCATCGCCGCCTTCGGCCTGCGCCTCGCCCTAGGCGAATAGCCACAACAAGAAGCCCCTGGACCAACGGTCCAGGGGCTTCCGCATGCGACGACCTCAGCCACCGCGAGCGCGTTACCGACCGTGCGGGGGCGACGCCGAAGGCGA
>NZ_JBFAOF010000068.1:0-16569 GCF_040675125.1 Spirillospora sp. NPDC049652
GCGGGCGCGGTGCCACGCCGCGCCGCGCCCGGAGCATCCGGGCGGGGTGTTCCACCGCCTCGCCACTACCGCCCCGGCAGTACCGGCCGGTCCCCACGGACCGGCCCTCCCCGAAACCCGAGGATCTTCAATTGCGCGACGTCTACCACGAGGAACTCGACTCCCTCTCCGCCAAGCTGGTCGAGATGACGCGGCTGGTCAGGTCGGCGATGTCCCGCGCGGTGACCGCGCTGCTGGACGCCGACCTGCGGCTGGCCGAGGAGGTCATCACCGCCGACGAGCTGGTCAACAAGATCGACGCCGAGATCGAGGAGACGGTGTTCGACCTGATGGCCCGGCAGCAGCCGGTCGCCGGGGACCTGCGGACGCTGGTCACCACGCTGCGGATGAGCAGCGACCTGGAGCGCATGGGCGACCTCGCCGTGCACATCGCCAAGACCGCCCGCCGCCGGCACCCCGAGTCGGCCGTCCCGCCGGAGCTGCAGTCCACGGTCCTGGAGATGGGGCAGATCGCCGAGCGGCTGATCGCCAAGGCGGGCTCGGTGATCGCGTCCCGGGACGTCGAGATGGGCCTGGAGCTGGACGCCGACGACGACGCGATGGACCGGCTGCACCGCCGCCTGTTCGACATCCTGCTGTCGCCGAAGTGGAAGCACGGGGTCGAGCCCGCCGTGGACATCACCCTGGCCGGACGGTACTTCGAGCGGTTCGCCGACCACGCCGTCCACGTCGCGGAGAACGTCGTCTACCTGGTCACGGGCCAGCGCCCGCAGGAGATCATCGACGCGAGCTGACGTACCGCCGCGGCCCCGCCGACCGGGCCGCCGGTCGTTCTCTCGTCGCAGGAACCGCGAAAAAGCCCGCCGCGTCCTCGTGCGAGGACGCGGCGGGCTACGCCGTACTCGGGGTCTACTTCTTCTTCTTGGTCGCGCCCTGGTTCTTGACGGCCTCGATGGCGGCCTTGGCGGCGGCCGGGTCGAGGTACTCGCCGCCGCGCTTCAGCGGGGCGAAGTCGTCGTCCAGTTCGTAGACCAGCGGGATGCCGGTCGGGATGTTCAGGCCGACGATGTCCTCGTCGGAGACGCCGTCCAGGTGCTTGACCAGGGCGCGCAGCGAGTTGCCGTGCGCGGTCACCATGACGGTGCCGCCGTTGGCCAGGTCCGGGACGATCGAGTCGTACCAGTAGGGCAGCAGGCGGTCCACGACGTCCGCGAGGCACTCGGTGCGCGGGATCAGCTCGGACGGCAGGGACGCGTAGCGCAGGTCGTTGACCTGGGACAGCGGGTCGTCGTCCTTGATGGGGGGCGGCGGGGTGTCGTAGGAGCGGCGCCAGACCATGAACTGGTCCTCGCCGTACTCCTCGCGGGTCTGGGCCTTGTTCTTGCCCTGCAGCGCGCCGTAGTGCCGCTCGTTCAGCCGCCAGGACCGGCGGACCGGGATCCACAGCAGGTCCGCGACGTCCAGCGCGATGTTGGCCGTGCGGATGGCCCGCTTCAGCAGTGAGGTGTGCACCACGTCAGGGGTGATGTCGGCGTCGAGCAGCAGGTCTCCGCCGCGCGTCGCCTCGCTCTCGCCCTTAGCGGAGAGGTCCACGTCCACCCAGCCGGTGAACAGGTTCTCCGCGTTCCACACACTCTCGCCGTGCCGCAGCAAAACCAGGGTCGCCATGGCACCAGAGCCTAGCGGGCGCCGCCGCGCGGTCCGGCACGAGGCCGGAGGCGCGGGGACGGGGGCGAGCAGGTCAGCCGGGTCGCCACCCGGGCTCGGGGCCGAGGCCGGTCAGCCGTCGGCGGCGGGCGGCGGAGGGGCGTCAGCGGTTGGCAGGGTCGGCGAAGGAGGCGAAGGCCCGCAGGTTGGCGAGGGACTCGCCGCGCTTGACCCGCCAGTCCCACTCCTTCTGGATCGAGGTCTTGAAACCGCGCTCCAGAGCCCGGTCGAAGTTCTCGTCGGAGTAGGTGAGGACGCAGCCGAGGAGCCGGTCGATCTCGTCCGGGGTGACCGACTGGAGCGCGACGCGGCCGACGATGTAGACGTCTCCGACCTCGTCCAGCGCGAACGACATGCCGTACATCCGGCCGTTGCGTTCGAGCAGGAACCGGTAGAACTCGGCGTGGTTCTCGTCCGGCTGGCGGCAGAAGAACGCCTCGACGTGCAGGCTGTGGTCGCCGACGATCAGCCACGTCATGGTGGCGAGCTTGTGCTGGCCCGGCAGCTTGACGAAGAACGCGCCCTCGCGCGGGACGCTGTACTCCAGTTCGGCGGACCGCAGCGTCTCCTCGATCACCTTGACCGGGTCGTCCGCCGAGCCACCTGTAGGGCCGTCCGGCTTCGGGGGGGTCGCCGAAACGTCTCGTTCGCCGTGGCTCACCGGGCCATCTCCTTCACCATCGCCTCGCGGGTCGTCGCACCGGTATACACCTCGAGGAGGCGGTCCACGGTCGCGTCCCACCCGAACGCCTGGGCGTGGCGGACCGCGCCGCGCGCGAGCCGGAGGTGGGTGCCGGGTTCGGCGTACAGGCGGCGCAGCACCGACGCGTAGTCGGCCGGATCGTGCCCGTCGATGAGGACACCGGACTCGCCGTGCCGGACCGCCGTCTGCAACCCGCCGACGGCGGCGGCCACGACCGGCGTCCCGCACGCCTGCGACTCCACGGCGACCAGCCCGAACGACTCGTTGTGGGACGGCACGACCGTCACGTCCGCGGCCCGGTACCAGTCGGCCAGCTCGCGCTGCGGGCACGGCGGCTCGAACCGGACGACGTCGGTGATGCCGAGTTCGGCGGCGAGCCGCTGCAGTTGCTCGGGACGGCAGCGTCCGGCTCCGGACGGTCCGCCGACGACCGCGACGACCAGCTTCGAGCGCAGCGCCGGATCGTGCCGCAGCATGATCGCGACGGCGCGGAGCAGGACGTCGGGGGCCTTCAGCGGCTGGATGCGGCCGACGAACAACAGCACGTACGCGTCCCGGCGCAGGCCGAGGCGGCGGCGCGCGGGACCGGTGCGGTGCGGCAGCAGTCCGGTGCCGCGCGCGATCACCGGCGATTCGGGACGGAACAGGCCGAGGTCCACGCCGGGGCTGACGGTGGCGATGCGGGACGGGTCGGCGGCATAGAGGCCGGCGAGCTCCCGCGTCTCCTTGTCGGTGTTGGCCACGAGGTGGTCGGCGGTGTCGACGATCTGCTGCTCGCCGTTCACGCGGAGGGCGGGCTCGGGGGTGTCCCCAGCGGCGAGCGCGGCGTTCTTGACCTTGGCCATGGTGTGCATCGAGTGCACGAGCGGGACGCCCCAGCGCTGCTTGGCGGCCCATCCGGCCTGGCCGGAAAGCCAGTAGTGGGTGTGGATCAGGTCGTAGTGGCCGGGCTCGTAGGACGCCTCGGTGCGCAGCACGCCCGACGTGAAGGTGCACAGATGGCGCGGCAGCTCGCCCTTGTCCAGTTCCTCGAACGGCCCGGCGACGACGTTGCGGACCAGGACGCCGGGGGCCAGCTCGGTGACCGGCGGCAGGGCGCGGGAGGTCGCGCGGGTGAAGATGTCCACCTCGACGCCTCGCTCCGCCAGCCGCTTCGCGGTCTCCACGACGTAGACGTTCATGCCGCCCGCGTCACCCGTGCCGGGCTGGTCCAGGGGCGAAGTGTGCAGACTGATCGTCGCAACTCGGTTGATACGACCCGACAACGGACACCACCTCCGGTAGTGCAACCTATCGACCGGGCGGACTGTTCCCCGCACGGAGGGCGCGACCCTGTGACGTGCGTCCCGGGGCCGGTCTGGGAAGCTGTCCGGCATGCGTAAGACGGCGGTAGTGACCGGAGCAAGCAGCGGGATCGGGGCGGCCACGGCGCGGCGACTGGCCGCCGAGGGGTTCAACGTCGTGGCGGCGGCGCGCCGCCGGGACCGCCTGGACGCCCTCGTCAAGGAGATCACCGAACAGGTGCCGGGCGCGGGACGGGTCGTCCCGCTGACCCTCGACGTGACCTCGCAGGAGTCGGTGGACGCCATGGCCGCCGCGCTCGACTCCTGCCACGTCCTGGTGAACAACGCGGGCGGCGCGATCGGCCTGGAGCCGGTCGAGCACGCCGACCCGGCCGACTGGCAGGCGATGTACGACACCAACGTCCTCGGACTGCTCCGGGTGACCAAGGCGCTGCTGCCGAAGATGATCGAGTCCGGTGCCGGGCACGTGGTGAACATCACCTCGCTCGCCGCGCACGCGGCGTACGAGGGCGGCGGCGGCTACAACGCCGCCAAGCACGCCGCCTTCGCGGTGAACGAGGTCATGCGGCTGGAACTGGTGGACCGCCCCGTCCGGATCACCGAGATCGCGCCCGGCCTGGTGAAAACCGAGGAGTTCAGCCTCGTCCGGTTCCGCGGCGACAACGAGCGCGCCGAGAAGCCGTACGAGGGCATCCCGGAGCCCCTGGTCGCCGACGACATCGCCGACTGCGTCGCCTGGGTCGTCACCCGGCCCGCGCACGTCAACATCGACCGCATCGACGTCCAGCCCCGCGTCCAGGCCGCCCCCCACAAACTCCACCGCGAAAGCTGACCCCGCGCGGACGTGCTGCCCGGCGGGCGACTGACCGGCCGCCAACCTTCCAGGCTGACGCGTGCCCCGTGGGCACGCCCTACGGGCACGTCCCGCACGCGCCAGCGAGTACGCGCGGCGCGTGCGACAGGCGCGTGAACGGTGCCCGGCGGGCGACTGACCGGCCGCCGGCTTCCCGGCTGACGCGTGCCCGGCGGGCACGCGCGCAGACACGCCCAGCGAGTGCGCGCGGGGCGTGCAACAGGCGCGCGAATGGGTGCCGGCGGGCGCGGCCAGCGGTGGGCGCCCGGCGGGCAAGGCGTCAGCGGGTGGGGGCGACTGCTGACCAGGGCAGGGTGAGCTCGCCGAGGCGCCAGCGGTTCCTTCCGCCGTAGGGAGGGCTCGCGCACACCGGATGGATCGCCGCGAGGTGTTCGACGGCGGCGATCCAGCGGGCCCGCGCGCCGAACACCGACTGCGGGGCGGCGACGGCCCAGGCCCGGTCGAAGTCGGCGAGCAGGGTGTGCACGGCCTCACCCTCGACGTTGCGGTGGATCAGTGTCTTCGGCAGCCGGGGGGCGAGGTCGGACGGCCGGTCCAGGGACGGCAGGTGCGCGGCGAACGTGATCGTCCGGGGGCCGGTGCGGTCGAGCGTGACCCAGACGGCGCGGCGGCCGACCTCGTCGCAGGTGCCCTCGACCAGCACCCCGGCCGGGTCGAGCCGAGCGGTCAGGTCGTCCCACGCCCGCCAGGCGGCGTCCTCGTCGTACTGGCGGAGCACGTTGAACGCGCGCACGAGCGTCGGCGGACGGTCGACGGGCAGCTCGAACCCGCCGCGTCGGAACGACAGCCCCGGATACCGCGCCTGGACGGCCCGGCCGGCGGCGACACGGTCCGGCTCGATCTCGATGCCGACGACCTCGACCGCGGGCGCGACCGCGCGCAGGCGAGCGTAGAACTCGATCGTGGTGACCGGGGACGCCCCGTATCCGAGGTCGACGGCGAGGGGGCGGGGCGCCGCGCGCAGCAGGCGGCCCTGGGTGGCGGCCGTCCACCGGTCCGCTCGGCGGAGCCGGTTCGGGTTGGTCGTTCCCCGGGTCACCTCCCCCTGGGGTCTGGTCGCGCGTGCCACGCCGTCGATTGTGGCCCGGCAAATTACCGAACTGGATTCGGTTTCCGTAAGTGATCGGTTACGGTGATCTCCCGCCCGTCCGCGCCCGAGGGAGCCCCCATGCCCGATCCCACCCCCGCGCACGAGCCCGCCGCGACGCCCGCCCCCGCGCCCGGTCCGACGACCGCGACGGCGTCCATGCCGACGGCCGCGTCGGGGGCCATGCCGACGTCAGGGCGGGAGGTGGGTAGTCAGGAGGGTGTGCGCGAGCCTGGACCGGACGAGCAGCTCGATCTCGCCTCGCTGCTCGAAGCGATCGCGGCGGCCGTGCCCGAGCGGGAGTGCCTGGTCTGGCACGGCGAGGGCGGCCGGCGCTCGCGCACGTGGCGCGGGATGGTCGAGCGGAGCCGCCGGCTCGCGCGCGTGCTGCACGCGCACGGCCTCGGGCGGCACGGCCGGGCGGCCGAGCCCTGGGAGTCGCCACACGATCACCTCGCCCTCTACCTGCACAACGGCCCCGAGTACCTCGAAGGCCTGGTCGGCGCGCACATGGCACGCGTCGCGCCGTTCAACGTCAACTACCGCTACACCGGCGACGAGCTGGCGCAGCTCTTCGAGGACGCCCGCCCCCGCGCGGTGATCTACCACGCCCGGTACGCCCCTCGAATCATTGAAGTCCTTGAGCGCACCGGTCTCCAACCGCTGATCCTGCCTGTGGACGACGGGTCGGCGACTCCGCAACCGCCGGACGCGCGCGCGTACGAGGCGGCGCTGGAGGCGTCCTCGGACGAGCCTCTGGACGTCGCCCCCTCCCCCGGCGACCTGCACATCCTCTACACCGGCGGGACGACCGGTCTCCCGAAGGGCGTGCTGTGGCGGATCGGTGACCTCATGGTCGGTCCGCTGGGTCTCCGCCGCCGCGACCACACCCCGATCACCGACCTGGACGAGGCGGTCGCGCGGGCCGTCCGGTCGACTGCGCGGGTCCTGGTCGCGCCGCCGCTGATGCACGGTGCCGGGACATGGTCGGCGCTCGGCGGCTGGTGCGCGGGCGCGTGCGTGGTCTTCCCCAACCGCGTGGACGGCCTGGACGCGGCCGATCTGCTGTCGGTCGCCGAACGCGAGCGGATCACCCGGATCCCGCTGGTGGGCGACGCGTTCGCGCGTCCGATCGTGGCGGAGCTGGAGCGCGGCGACCACGATCTCAGCCCGCTGCGGTCGCTGCTGAACTCGGCCGCCGGAATCAGCCCGGACGTGAAGAGGCGTCTACTGGAGTTGCTTCCCCACGTGCGGATCATCGACGTGCTCGGGTCGTCCGAGACCGGGTTCCAGGTGACGCGGCAGGGGGCAGAGGACCGGCCGTTCGCGGCGGCCCCGGGTGCGGTCGTGCTGAGCGCCGACCGGACCCGCGTGCTCGCACCCGGCGAGGACGACATGGGCTGGCTCGCGAAGAGCGGCACGATCCCGCTCGGCTACCTCAACGACCCGGACAAGACCGCCGCCACCTTCGTCACCCTCGGCGGGACTCGCGTCGTCGTCGCCGGGGACCGCGCCCGGATCCTCCCCGACGGCACCGTCCACGTGCACGGACGCGAGGCCACCACGATCAACACCGGCGGCGAGAAGGTGTTCGCCGAGGAGGTCGAGGCCGTCCTGCGCGCGCTGCCCGGTGTCGCGGACGCGCTGGTCCTCGGACGTCCGAGCGCGCGCTGGGGCAGCGAGATCGTCGCCGTCGTGCGGCCGGCCGGGCCCGGCGGCGGCCCGTCCGACGCCGAGCTGCGCACCGGCTGCGCGGGACGGCTGGCCGGCTACAAGATCCCCAAGGCGTTCGCCCGGACGGACTCCTCCCTCCGCCTTCCCAACGGCAAGGCCGACTACGCCGCCGCCCGAATCCTGTTCGGTTAGGTCTTCCCCCCGGGCCGTGCGGCGAGCGATGCTGGCGGGATGCCGGATCTCAACGCGCTGCTCGCCGACATGGCCGCCGAGGCCGCGTCCCTCGACGCGCTCATCACCCCGCTCGACGCCGCCGGGTGGGCCACGCCCACGCCCGCCGAGGGCTGGACGATCGCCCACCAGATCGCCCACCTGACCTGGACCGAGGAGCACGCCCTGCGTGCCGCCACCGATCCCGAGGCGTTCCAGGCGAACCTGCCCCGGATGGAGGACGTGGACCGCGCCGCCGAAGAGGGCGCGCGGCTCGCCCCGGACGAACTGCGCGACCGCTGGCGCAAGGGCATGGCGGAACTGGGCACGGCGCTCGCCGCGCTCCCGCCCGGGACGCGGCTGCCGTGGTTCGGCCCGCCGATGGCGGCCGGGTCGATGGCGACCGCGCGGATCATGGAGACCTGGGCGCACGGCGAGGACGTCGCGGAGGCGCTCGGGGTAACTCGGGCACCCACCCGCCGGCTCCGGAACATCGCGCACATCGCCGTCCGGGCCCGCGACTTCGCCTTCCACAACCGCGGCCTCGCCCCGCCCGCCGAGGAGTTCCGCGTCGAGATCACCCCGCCGGACGGCGGCGAGCCGTGGACGTGGGGACCGGCGGACGCCGAGCAGCGCGTGACCGCTCCCGCGCTCGACTTCTGCCTGCTGGCGACCCGCCGCCGCAACCGCTCCGACGTCTCGGTCAGCGCGCGCGGCGCGAACGCCGAGCGCTGGCTGGAGATCGTCCAGACGTTCGCCGGACCGCCCGGCGCGGACCGTCCGGCCCGGTCCTGACCTCGGCGAACCGCGTCACACGAGCGGGTGATCTTCGGCACCTCGTGTTGTTTTTCGGCGATCCGGGGATAGGACTCAAGCATGACCATCCTGATCGCTTTCGACGGTTCCGAGGACGCGCGCACCGCCGTCGAGTTCGCCGCCCGCACGCTCCGCCCCGCGCCCGTCGTCGTGCTGACCGTCTGGGAGCCGCTGCTCAGCCAGATCAACTGGGCCCCGCTCGCCGCCGCCGGGGCGCTCGCCGTGGACACCGAGACCGACGAGTGGCCCGAGGAGGAGCAGGCGCGGCGACTCGCCCTGGCCGGTGCGGAAATCGCCCGCAAGGCCGGATTCGAGCAGGTCGAGGCCCGGTCGGCGCGCACGACGGGCCCGATCTGGGCCGGCATCGTGGACGTCGCGGACGAACTCGACGCCGACGTCATCGTGACCGGATCACGCGGCCTCGGCGGAGCCCGCTCGGTGATCCTCGGCAGCGTCTCCACGCGCGTCCTTCACAAGACGCACCGCGCCGCCCTGGTCGTCCCGCCGCCGAAGGAGGACTGATCCGGGCGGCCACCGCGAGGCGGCCTCCGCCCGGCCAGGGACGCGCCTGACGCCCCCGCACGCCGGACGCGGCCGCCTCGGACGGACCCGCCTTCAGCGGCCGACCGCTGAGAAGGGACCACGCCTCCACCGGACGGCCGCCTCGGAGAGGCCACGCGGCCACCGGACGGCCGCCTCGGCGCCGGGCGCATTCGGCGAGTCCGCCGGACCGTGTGATCGTGGACACGATGTGGAAATGTGCGGGTTCGCCCCAGCAGAACGTGATCGGTCGCTCTTCCCCCGCCTATCCCGCTATCCGGCGATCAGCGAGACAGGCCGGGATGAGAATGCTCCCCCGCATTCCTGGCGGTTCGGACGGCGGCTATGACCGGACCGTGCCATGACTCTGGCTCAGAAGACAGGCACTCCTGTCCGACACGCCCGAGAGGACTATCCGCCGAGAGATTTCAGGGCCTTCTCGAAGGCCGTGTAGGCGTCCTCGGTGAACAGCACGAACCGGACGTCCTCCACCTTGGTCGGCGTGGACACGACGGTGTTCACGGCGACGCGGGCGGCGTCCTCCACCGGCCAGCCGTAGATCCCGGCGGACACCGCGGGGAAGGCGATCGAGGCGACCTCCAGCTCGTCCGCCGCGCGCAGCGACTCGCGGAAGCAGGACGCCAGCAGGGCCGAGCGGTCCTCGGAGGCCGAGTAGACGGGCCCGACGGTGTGGATGACCCAGCGGGCGTGCAGGCGCCCGGCCGGGGTGGCGACCGCCTGGCCGGTGGGCAGGCCGCCGCCGTAGTGCGAGGCCCGCAGCCTGCGGCAGGCCTCCAGGATCTCGGGCCCGCCGCGGCGGTGGATCGCGCCGTCCACGCCGCCCCCGCCCAGCAGCGAGGAGTTGGCCGCGTTCACCACCGCGTCCACGCGCTGCTCGGTGATGTCGCCGCGCACCAGAGTGATCTTCATCGCTTCCCCTCCGCCCCCGACGGCGCGCCGGCGTCCGGGAGACACCGACCCGGCCGGCGGGCCGTCCTCTGATCCCGACGGGAACCCTGCTCAGGGGGTCGGAGCGTTAAACCCGGTGCCGGGGCGCGAAATCCGCGCCTGGAGCGGGCGAACGGCGAGCGCGCGCCGGCCCAATCAGGTTTCATGGAATACCGGAAAGTACCGATTATTCGGCGGCGGATCATGGGCCGGACCGCTGTGCGGTGGTGGCGGCCGGGTCACGAACGAGCGAACCGCCGGAGAAAACGTCGTCACAGGCGGCACTATCCTGCCGCTACAGCGACCACAATGGTGTGAAAGTCGTGGAGGTGCCCCCCTTGAAGATTCTCGTCGCGGGCGCGACCGGCGTGGTCGGGCGGCGGCTGGTGCCGCTGCTGGTCCAGGCCGGTCACGAGGTCGTCGGAACGACCCGCAGTCCGGAGCGCGCGAAGACCATCGCCGACCAGCAGGCCGTCCCGGTCGTCGTGGACGTGCTGGACGCCGAGGCCCTGTCCCGGGCGCTCGCCGAACACTCCCCGGAAGTGGTGATCCACCAGCTCACCGACCTGTCCGCCGAGGACTTCGAGGCCAATTCCCGGCTGCGGATCGACGGCACCCGCAACCTGGTGGACGCGGCGCGCGCGGCGGGCGTCCAGCGGATGATCGCGCAGTCGATCGCGTGGATCTACCGGCCCGGCGCCGACCCGGCCACCGAGGACGACGAGCTGGACTCCTCGCTCCCGCCCCACCAGGCCGTGGCCGCGCTGGAGCGGATGGTCGGCGAGATGCCGCACGGCGTCGTGCTGCGGTATGGAGCGTTTTACGGTCCCGGCACCTGGTACGCCCCGGGCGGCGCGATCGCCGAGCGGGTGCACGCGGGCGCGATGTCGCTCAACCCGGGCTGGACCTGCTTCGTCCACGTGGACGACGCCGCCTCGGCCGCCGTCGCGGCGCTCGACTGGCCCGCGGGCCCGGTGAACATCGTGGACGACGAGCCGGCGAGGGCCGCCGACTGGCTGCCGGTGTACAGCACGGTGCTCGGCGCGCCGACGCCGCCGACCGCTCGGCACGCGGCCGCGCTGGGCCGCCCGGTGTCGAACGCGCGGGCCCGCGAGCTGGGCTGGAAGCCGCGCCTGGAGAGCTGGCGCGACGGCTTCGCCGAACTGGACTGAGCTTCGGCCCGTCTGGTCCCGTCCCCTCCGTTTCGCCGGTTCGGTCCGCTCGCGTCCCGGACGCCGCGGACCGTCCATCCGGACCGTGAGGTCCGGATGATCGGGATCGCCCGAGTCAGGGCGGAGCGCTCGGGTCCTCGCACCCCTCGGCCGTCCGATCCGTCCTGTCCGTCCGCCTCCACGGAAATCCCATGGGGGCGCACGGGACGGATCATTGAAACTTCAAGTATGATGGCCGACATGACGGACATCCGGTGGCTCGATGAGGCGGAGCAGCGGACGTGGCGCGCCTTCGTCGCGTTCTCCCGGCTGCTGTCGGAGTCGATGGAACGGCAGCTGCACCGCGACGAGGGCCTTCCCTTCAGCTACTACCTGGTCCTCGCCATGCTCTCGGAGGCCCCGGGACGCTCCCTCACCATGACCGAGCTGGCCACGGTGGTCCGCGCGTCCCCGAGCCGGCTGTCGCACGCGGTCAACAAGCTCCAGGCGAACGGCTGGGTGGTCCGCGCCCGCCACCCCGACGACCGGCGCGCGATCATCGCGACCCTGACCGACGAGGGCATGGCGGTCGTCGAGAAGGCCGCGCCCGGCCACGTCGGCGAGGTCCGCCGCCTGGTGTTCGACCGGCTCACGCCGGAGCAGCGCGAGTCGTTCGAGGACATCCTGACCACCCTGCTCGCCGGCCTCGACCCGGACGCCCCCGTCTGCCCGGACGCCCCGGTCTGCCCCGGCGATCCCGAACCGTCCGCCTCCGCCTCGGCCCGCCGCCGCGATGACGGCGACGCGATCCCGGACACCTGCGACGACACCCGGGCCCTTTGCCCCGCGGACACCGTCCCAGCCGACGACTCGGACTGCGACGCCGCTTAGGATCGGCTGGGTGCTGAACTGTCGGTGCCGTGCCGCATGATGGCGGGCATGGACGAGAAGGAGACCGAGCAGCGCAAGGCCCGGCTCACCGAGATCTGCACCGGCCTTCCCGAGGCGACCGCCGAGGCGTCGGGCCACGGTCCCCACGTCGTCTACCGGGCGCGGAAGAAGACGTTCGCCTGGTACGTCGACAACCACCACGGCGACAACCGCGTGTGCCTGTGGGTGAAGGTCACGCTGGACGAGCAGGAGGCGCTGCTCGGTTCCGATCCCGAGCGGTTCTTCAGCGCGCCCTACATGGGCCAGCACGGCTGGGTCTCCGTCCGGCTCGACCTCCCCGACGTCGACTGGGAGGAGATCGCCGAGCTGGTCACCGAGAGCTACCGCATGCTGGCGCCGAAACGCCTGGTCGCGCAGCTCACGATCTGACCGGCTCAGCCGTGGTCACGAGGCGAAGAGCACCGTGCGGTCGGCGGCCTTCGGGTAGGCGTCCGCCAGCAGCCGCAGGCCCTCGGCCGTCAGCTCCTCGCGGACGGCGTCCGAGACGGGCGCGAACTCCTCGATCCGCAGGGTCGCGGCACCGCGCTTGACCTCGGCCTTCCACATGCCGCGCACGAAACCGTCCACGAGCACCGCCGCGCGGATGATCCCGTTCACGGTGAACAGCCGCTTGCGGTGCTCCTCGCTGACGATCCGGGCGCGGTCGGCGTGCGACAGCGTGAGGTTGTCGAACTCCGGGACGAAGCGGACGGGCGCGGGCGTGTCGGCGTCCGGACGCGGCGCGTCGGGCAGGTCGTACAGGAGGCGCCCGTTCTCGTCCTCGAAGGTGAGCAGGCGCGGCGCGAGCCGGGTGAAGACCTCGCCCAGCCGCGTCAGCCCCGACCAGTGCTGCGCGTCGGCCACGCTCGCGGGCCCGAACGCGGCCAGGTAGCGCAGCACGAACGCCTCGACGTCCGGCTCGGCCATGGGGGTACCCAGCCAGGCGTCCAGCAGGCTGTGGGTGGCCAGCCCGGACGCTCCCCACACGCCGCGCGGCGGCACCTGGACGAGCGGCAGCATGCAGCGCGCCGCCCAGTTGAGATCCTGGGGGTCGTGGCCGGGGAACCGCTCCGCCAGCACCTCCCGGACCTGCTTGTCCGACCTCGGCTCGGCGACCAGCAGCTCCCGGACGGTCTCGCGCACGGGGTCGAGGTCCACGCCGTCCAGGCTGTGCAGCGCGCGCTGGGTGCGCAGGTAGCCATCCAGGACGGCCTGCGTGAGCGGGCGGAACGCGAGCGCGTCGCGCGCGCTGACCAGGTGCAGGGTGCCGCGCATGAGCACCATGCGCACGGCCTGCCGCTCGCGCAGCAGCCGGCCGGGCTCGTGGAAGTCGAACCCCTCCAGCCGCGTCCAGAGACCGAGGTAGGGCGGGTTCGGGGCCTGCGCCTGCATCCCGGCCAGGTGCTCGATGGTCTCCAGCACGCCCATGCGGTGCCGGCGGAGCAGGAGCTGCCGGGCGAGCAGCGCCCGGTTCAGCTCACGTCGTCCCAGCTTGACGGCCATGTCAGAGCGCGTAGTCGTAGCGGAGGAACCCGTTGAACCGGGCGACCTTGTCGTACAGGAGGCGCGCGGTCCGGTTGTGCTCCTGCGTCGTCCAGTACAGCCGGGACGCGCCGCGCTCGCGGGCGGCGTCCGCGACGGCCTCGATCAGCCCCCGCGCGACGCCCTTGCCGCGCACGTTCTCGTCGACGAAGAGATCCTGCAGGTAGCAGGCGCCGTCGTCCCAGACGGTGACGTGGAACAGGTAGTGCGTGATGCCGACGAGCCGTCCGTCCAGCCGTGCCCCGAGCGCCGCCACGTCACCGCCGTCGCCGTTTGCGAGCGTGAGCCGCTTCCAGGCGAGCTCGTACCCGGCGTCGTCCACCTCGGTGCGGTAGAACGCCTTGTACCCGCGTGCGAGCACCTCCCACGCATCCCGCTCGTCCGGGCGGAGCGGCCCAATCTCGATCATTCCGGCATCCTTCCACGCGCCACCGACACTCGTCCGCCCGCGCGACGGCCGCGCTCAGGCCTCCGCGCGGACGGGCCCGGAGACGGAGGCGCTCTCGGAGACGACAGCGCTCTCGGTGGCGGCGGCCGGCTCGGCGTCACGCGTCGCGCGGCGGCGCAGGCCGAACGCGATGACGACCGCTCCCGCCACGGCCGTGACGACGGGGACGGTCATGGCGGTGTGGAAGGCGGACAGCTCGGCGGCCGGGCCCTCGCCCGACAGCGCCGCGACGTTCACGGCGGTGACGACGGAGACGCCCAGCGCCATCCCGAACTGCATGGACGTGTAGAGCAGCCCGCTCGCCAGGCCCTGTTCCGACTCGTCCACGCCCTCGGTGGCGGCCATGGTCAGAGGGCCGTAGCCGAGGGTGAAGGCGAGGCCGAGCAGGACGAGGCCGGGGAGCATCGCGGCGTACGTCCAGTCCAGGCCCGCGCCGAGGAAGATCGCGTAGCAGGCGGCGGACAGCAGCAGCGCGGTGGCCGCGACCGGGGTGACGCCGAACCGGCCGACCAGGCGGGGCGTGAGGGTGGGGGCGAGGACGAGGTCCAGGCCCACGACGAGCATGGTCAGGCCGGTGCGCGTGGGCGACCAGTCCCGGATCTCCTGGAGGTAGAAGGTCATCAGCAGCTGGAAGCCGCCGAACGCGCCGACGAACAGCAGCGCGGTGACGTTCGCGCGCAGCAGCGGGGCGGAGCGCAGGGCCCCCAGCCGGACGAGCGGTTCCGGGACGCGCCGCTCGACCAGGACGAACGCCGTGAGCAGGACGATCCCGGCGGCGAACACGGCCCCGGTGAGGAGCGGCCCGTCCGAGGGGTGCTCCAGCCGGACGACCCCGTAGACGAGCGCGGACATCGCGGTCGTGACGAGCAGCGCGCCCGGGACGTCCAGGCGTCCGCGCTCGTTCTCGGCGTCGTCCCGGACCAGCGGGACGGCGGCGGCCAGCACGAGCAGCGACAGGATGACCGGGGCGAAGAACACCCAGCGCCAGCCGAGCGGGGTGAGCAGGCCGCCCGCGACGAGCCCGAGCGTGAAGCCGCCCGCGGCCGTCGCCGCGTACACCGACAGGGCGCGCGTCCGCTCCGGCCCCTCCGGGAACGCCGCGGTGACCAGGGACAGCCCGGCCGGTGCGAGGAACGCGGCGGCGACACCGGTGACGAAGCGCGCGGTCAGCAGCATCCAGCCTTCGGTCGCGAGGCCGCCGAGCCCGGAGAAGGCCGCGAACACCACGAGCCAGGACAGGAACATCCGGCGGCGGCCGAACAGGTCCGCCGCGCGGCCGCCGAGCAGCATGAACCCGCCGTACCCGAGCACGTAGGCGCTGACGACGCCGCTCAGCGCGCCCGTGGACAGCCCCAGGTCGGCCCGGATCGACGGCAGCGCGACGTTCAGCATCGCCACGTCGATCCCCTCGAGGAAGATCGCCCCGCACAACACCAGGAGCGCGCCCCAGCGGCGTGAAGTACTCATTCGGTCCGACACCTCTTCCACAGCATGCGAACCGGCGGTTCCCGATGGGCCCGTCGGTTCCCTCTTGATACCGACAGCATCGTGCGGCACCATCGACGACCATGGAAGACGGCACTTCAAAGTCCCCCGGTTCCTGCGGTGTTACCGCCTCCGACCAGGGCTTCGACATCACGCACTGGGACGCGCGGGAGGACTGCGAGACCCGGCAGATCCTGGACCGCGTCGCGGACAAGTGGTCGCTGCTGGTGATCGCGCTGCTGGACGAGCGCAGTCTCCGGTTCACCGAGCTGCGCCGGGCCGTCCACGGGGTGAGCCAGCGGATGCTCACCCGCACCCTGCGGCACCTGGAGCGGGACGGGCTGGTCCACCGGACTGTCCACCCCGTCGTCCCGCCCCGCGTGGACTACTCCCTGACGCCGCTGGGCGCGAGCCTGCACTCGACGATCAAGGCGCTGGTGGACTGGACCGAGGTCCACAAGGGCGCCATCGCCGCCGCCCGCGACGCCTACGACCTGCGCGCCGCCGAGGAGGCCGCGGTCGCGGCGATGACGCCGGCGTCCTGAGCGCGGCATCCGCCCGTGCGCCCGCCGCCGGAGCGCGGGCGGGCGCACGCGTGTCCGCCGGACGGACGCGAACTCCAAACGGACGCGAACTCGAACGGACGCGGACTCAGACGGACGCGGACTCGGAATCGGTCGCGGACTCGGTCGGGAGACCGGCCCCGGTCCAGTCCTCGATGCCCTCCTTGTACTTGCGGACGTTGGTGTAGCCGAGCGCGGTGAGGCGGTCGGCGACCTGGCCGCTGTTGGGGCACGCCTCGTTGGAGCAGTAGGTGACGATCGCGGCGGCGCGGTCGGGCAGGCGGCCCGCGGCCTCGGCGTCCACCTCGCCGGGGGCGAGCGGGACGGCTCCCGGAAGGTGCTGCCTGGCCCAGTACTCGCCGCCGAGGGCGTCCACGATCGTGACCGTCCCGGCGTCGACGGCGCGCTGGAGCTCGTCGCGGGTGATGAGTGCGGTCATGCCACATCCTCTCGGGAATCGGACTATAGTCCGTTTCGTGTCTGGGAACAGTAACGGACCACGGTCCGGTTATGCAACGCCGCTGGAACTGCTGCGCACCCCGCCGCCGAAGGAGCGCGCGGACGCGGCGCGCAACCGGGCGGCCGTG